>JALYOB010000654.1 GCA_030857085.1 Acidobacteriota bacterium
ATGCGCGGGCGTCCGCTGATGTGGAGTTGCCGGTTCTTCTCATCGGTTGGAAGCAATCCGCGTCCCAGGTCGTAGTCGAACGCCTGCTTCGTATCTGCGAGGACGGAGGGAATGCGTGGTCCACCGCAGAGCAGAAACTCTCCCACCGGTGTCCCCACCGGGATGGCAAAACGGTCCAAGGTATTCAGAGCGAGAGAGACGGGCCGTGCCTTCACCGCATGGTGCCGCAGAATGTCCCATGCCGGACGAACGACATCGTGGACAAAGGACGGCCATCCGGGATACGTGCCTTCGGGGCTGACGAGATTCATAGCCACGCTGTCGTGGGCGAGCTGGACGAGCCGCGTCCGATCATCCGTCCAGCAGCGTATGCGCGTGACATGCGGCGTTCGCAGCTCCAGATCGTCCATGGTATTCATGGCCGGCTCGGGCACCTCCGCGGATTCCTCGACGACGCTGAACCCGCGCCGTTGGAGCGGCGGAACGACCTGGATCACGTCAGCGAACGTGAAGGAACCGGGCTCGAAGAAGAGCTCCGCGTAGATCTCGATGATGATAGGTCGCTGGTAGCTCACGTCAACGTCGCTTCTACGTACGATCGACCGCGGTAGTTCCGAGCTGTGCGCTGCCATTCTACGGCATCGGTCGCGCACCGACCGATCAAAGCGCGGTGCGAATCCGCACGACGCGCGCGAAGGGACGCATCCCTCCGCGCGCGTGACACGTCATCGGCCTGTCGGATATTCGATCTGCAGTGCGACCAGTGCGGCTGTGGTCTCGCCGTATTGGGTACGAATGCCGGCCAGCGCGCAGTCCAGTGCGTCGGCGGCGGGGAGGCGGTCGAGGGGCGGGAGCATGCGGAGGTGTTTCGCATCGGCGGCGGTGCGGTCCGGCAGGAGGGTCAGGCCGTGTTTCGTTGTAATGGACGACGTTGAGTCGCCGACCGCGAAGGCGAGGGAGCGGTAGGTGCGGGAGTAGGCGTCTGTGGCGAGGGCGAGGGAGATTTCGTCGACGCCTGGAGCGACGCGGATTCCCAACTGGTCATTGAGGTGGAGGAACTTGTTGGCGAGGGCGGTGAACACTTTGCTGCTACCGAGATGGAACTCGCTGCTGTCGTGGGTGTCGCTCCAGTCGGCGACGTGCAGGCGGGCCGCCACGGTGCGGGCATGCTCGGGACCGGCGATGGCCTCAATGAGCGCCAGAGAAATGGGAATCGATGCCGTGACGCCGCTGGTGGTGATCACGTTTCCATCGGCGACATAGCGTCGATTGCGCACCCAGCGGGTGGCGGGACGTTTTTTCTCGAACATCTCGATGGTGTGCCAGTGGCCTGTGGCGGTGCGGCCATCCAGCAGGCCGGCGTTCGCTACAGTGACGACGCCGTCGCAGACGCCGACGATCGTGGCGCCGCGTTGCGATTGCGTTCTCACCCATTGAAGAATTTCCGGCTTGTCGGATCCTTCATTGAGGTTCGGGACGATGACGTAATCGGCGCCGCCGGGATGACTCGAGTCGAATTCGGCGAGCGTCGCCTGCGCACGGATGCGCAGTGCGGGGAGCATCTGCATCGGACCGGGCTCGTTCGACAGTGCAACGACGTCGGCGACGCCCGATTCGGCGAGGATTCCGTAAGGGACGATGTAATCCGTCGTCTCGGTTCCTCCGTTGTAGCCGAGGACGGCGATGAGGGGGCGGGTGTGTCCGGGGCGGGGTTGATAGTGAGGAAGCGGCCTGGCCGCGGCGATCAGTGACAGGAATGCAGCAAAGACGGCGAACAGAATGTTCTGGCGGTTCATGATTTTTCCTTTGTGCGCTCAGCGCACGACTTCAAAGTGGCCCATCATTCCGGCTTCGTGGTGCTCGAGAATGTGGCAGTGATACATCCAGCTGCCGGGCCGGTCCTCCGGCATCCAGGCAATGCGCACCGTCGTGCGCGGCGGCAGGTTCACGACATCTTCCCAGGAACGGAATGCCGGCGCCTTTCCATTGATCGACAGCACCTGAAAAAAGAAGCCGTGCAGGTGGAACGGGTGATCCATGAGCGAAGAATTGACGACGTCCCACACCTGCAGTTCGCCGACTTTTACCGGACGATCGTCGTGGTGCGTTTCGCCATTGACGCGGAAATCGAGGCCGCGCCGGAGACTGAGGCCGACGCTGAACTTCACTGTGCGATTCGGCTTTGCATCTGCGTCGATGAGCGGCTCAATGGTTCGCAGCCACTGCGGAATTGCTGCGCGCGACGGTTTCGCGGCGCCGACTGTGAGCGTGCCGAATGTCTCGTCGCCGCGGCGGCGCATCGTGCTGCGGAAATAGCGCAGCGAGTCGATCGACAGCGTCTCCCCTTCTTTGAACGGACCAACCAGCACGTCGATGCGGTCCGCTGCGGGCAACAGCACTTCCGTGACTTCGACCGGCGCTTCGATCAGACCGCCGTCCGTGCCGATGATGCGAAACGGAGCGCCGCCTAACGAGAGGCGAATGTAGCGCGCACTGGAGGCGTTGATGATGCGCCAGCGCTCGACCTGCCCCGCGGCAATGGTCAGTTGCGGCTCCGCTTTTCCGTTGATGAGACGGACGTCGCCTTCTCGGCCGTCGTGACGCTCGCGGAAGCCGCCGAATTTGGCGAGGCGGCCTTCTTTATCGGCATCGACGTCATCGAAGACGAGAATCTGTTCGCCGTCCACAATCGGCTCGTCAGCCCCGCGGACAATGAGTGCGCCGTACAGCCCCTTTTCCAGCTGTTCGGTTTCATTCAGGTGCGGGTGGTACCAGAACGTCCCGGCGTCGGGCGGCGTGAAGCGGTAGGTGAAGGTCTCCCCCGGAGCGATGGGACGCTGTGTGGCCGGCGTGCCGTCCATGGCGGCGGGAATCCTGAGGC
>JALYOB010000200.1 GCA_030857085.1 Acidobacteriota bacterium
GCGGGACGGCACAGAGCGCGACCGGGCGCGCACCGCACAGAGCTTCACCGTTTCGAAAGCGGACATCGCCGCGCAGGGCTACGACCTCTCCATCAACCGGTACAAGGAAGTGGTGCACGAGGAAATCGACCATCGTCCGCCGAAAGAGATCCTGGCCGAGCTGGCGAAGATTGAAGAGGAGATTCAGCAGGGGTTGCGGGAGTTGGAGGGGATGCTGGGGTGAGTACCGTCCGGTGTGTGCCGCTCGGTGAGATTGCTACGATCGAGCGCGAAGCCGTTGAGGCGCAGGACATTCGCGCTGGAACTCTTTACGTAGGCCTGGAAAACATCGAACCCGGTGGCCGGTTCGTGAACGTGCGCTGCGTCGAGAAGGGCGAACTCGCGAGTAATAAATTCAGGTTCACGGCCAATCACGTGCTGTACGGAAAACTTCGCCCGTACTTGGCAAAAATCGCTCGCCCCGACTTCACCGGCATCTGCAGCACAGACATCGTGCCTATCTTGCCAGGACCAAACGTTGATCGTCGATATCTCACGTGGATGCTACTAAGCCCTGGACTGGTCGCCCTAGCGAGTTCGCGTGCAAGTGGGGCGAATCTTCCGCGGATCGCTCCTCAGACACTTGCTTCGCTTGAGATCCCGCTCGTCCCGGTCTCGGAGCAGCGGCGCATCGCGGACATCCTGGACAAGGCGGACGCGCTGCGCGCCAAGCGCCGCGCCGCACTCGCTCAACTCGACACCCTCACGAAATCCATCTTCCTCGATATGTTCGGCGACCCGGCCACTAACCCGAGGCAGTGGCGGAAGGTCACTTTGGGATCGGTTGCGGAAGTGGTCACCGGATTCGCATTCAACAGTGACCGCTACGTCCCGAGCGCAGTCGGCATCCGCCTTTGCCGTGGGGCGAACGTACTCCCCGGCCGTGTCGACTGGAGCGACTTGGCGTGTTGGCCTATTGACGAGGCGGCGGCATGCGCCGCATTCAGCCTTGACCTCGGCGACATAGTGCTCGCTATGGATCGTCCTTGGGTGGCGGGCGGATTCAAGATCGCTCAGATCCGCTCCAGTGACACGCCCGCACTTCTGGTCCAGCGCGTCGCGCGCATCCGCGGGAGGGATGGTACGGAAACGGACTTTCTTTTCCACCTCCTACGCCAGCCGAGTTTTAGCCGTCATTGCCGCCCGACGGAAACCACGGTGCCTCACATTTCGCCGCTGGAGTTGAGATCGTTCGCGTTCCCTTACCCGCCAAGTGCGCTGCAACGGACATTCACCGCCCGCGTTCGTCAAGTAGCTAAACTCGTTCGCGAACAAGAATCAGCGCTGTTGCGACTCGACGCCCTCTTCGCCTCCCTCCAGCACCGCGCTTTCCGCGGCGAACTGTGACCACGCGATCACGCGCTCACATCTTCAGCAGACACAAACGTACCGCCTGACTATCATAGGCGTCCTCTTCAATCGTCCTTAACGTCAGCGCGCAGCATGGCTGGTGGGTACCGGAAGGCAGGGTGTGAGCAACTTCGATTTCATTCGCATCGAATGGCCCGAGGTCTTCGAGGCCGCGGTACGCGCCGAAAATGCCGCCTGTCCCGATCCGCGCACGTCCTGTTTTTACGCGCGGCGCGCGCTGGAGCTGGCGGTCGTCTGGATCTATAAACACGACCCGAGCGTCACGCTTCCATATCAGGAACAGCTCTCCGCGCTCATTCACGATCCCACGTTCAAACAGAGCATTGGGCCGGCGCTCTTCGCCAAAGCGCGCCTCATCAAAGACGTCGGCAACCTCGCCGCGCACAGTCCGAAGCCGCTGCAGGAAAAAGACTCGCTGCGCGCGACGGAAGATCTCTTCCACTTCCTCTTCTGGATGGCGCGCACGTATGCACGGGGCGCGGCGCCGTCCGACTCGCTTTCCTTTGACGCCGCGGCACTGCCGATGCACGCGGTCTCGACGAACAGCGTGGCCCAGATCCAGAAGCTGGAGAGCGACCTCGCCGCGCGCGACGAGAAGCTGTACGAGCTGATAGCCGACCGGCAGAACATCGACGCCGAGCTGCAGCACCTGCGCGACGAGATCGCCGCCGTCAAAGCCGCCAACACTGCCCGCCCCGACACGCACGACTACTCCGAGGCGGAGACGCGCGACTACTTCATCGACCTGCTGCTCAAGGAGGCGGGATGGTCGCTCAGCGCGCCCGACGACGTCGAGTTCGAAGTGCACGGAATGCCGGCGAAGGATGGCCGGAACGACGGCAGGGGATTCGTCGATTACGTGCTCTGGGGTGACGACGGCAAGCCGCTCGGCGTCGTCGAAGCGAAGCGAACGCGCAAAGACTCGCGCATCGGCCAGCAGCAGGCGAAGCTCTACGCGGATTGTCTGGAGCAGCGGTATGGCCAGCGGCCGGTGATCTTCACGTCCAACGGCTACGAGCATTGGATCTGGGACGACGCCTTCTATCCACCGCGGCCGGTGCAGGGCTTCTACAAGAAAGACGAGCTGGAGCTGCTGATCCAGCGGCGCACGACGCGCAGGCCGCTCGGCACCGCCGAGATCGACGAGGCCATCGTCGAGCGCTACTACCAGACTCGGGCCATCCGGCGCATCGGTGAGGCGTTCGAACAGGACAACGAACGCAAGGCGCTGCTGGTGATGGCCACTGGTGCGGGCAAGACGCGCACCGTCATCGCACTGTGCGACCTGCTGATGCGCTGCAACTGGGTCAAGCGCGTGCTCTTTCTGGCCGACCGGCGCGCGCTCGTGCGCCAGGCGGTTCGCGCATTCGCCAGGCATCTGCCCAGCTCATCGCCGGTCAATCTGGTCGAAGAGCGGAAGGCCGAAGGGCGCGTCTTCGTCTCCACCTATCCAACCATCATGGGCTTGATCGACGACACGCAGGATGGGCTTCGCCGTTTCGGCCCGGGTCACTTCGATCTGATCGTCGTCGACGAGGCTCACCGGTCGGTCTACAAAAAGTATGGCGCGATCTTCGAGTACTTCGACTCGCTGCTCGTCGGACTCACCGCGACGCCGAAGGACGAAGTCGATCGCGACACGTACAAGCTGTTCGACCTCGAGCGGGGCGTGCCGACCGACGCGTACGACCTCGAGACCGCGGTGCGCGACAAGGTGCTGGTGCCGGCGAAGCCGGTGGCCGTCCCGATCAAGTTCGTCCAGCAGGGCATCACCTACGACGAGCTGTCCGAAGAAGAGAAAGAGCTGTGGGACGAGATCGAGTGGGATGACACCGGCCAGGTTCCGGCGCGGGTCGAGGCGGGAGCGATCAACCAATGGCTGATGAACGAAGACACCGTCGATAAAGTGCTCGCGCACCTGATGACGCGCGGCGTCCGCGTCGCCGGCGGTGACCGCCTCGGCAAGACGATCATCTTCGCGAAGAACCACGCGCACGCGCTCTACATCGCCGAGCGCTTCGACGCCAATTACCCGCAGTACAAAGGCGAGTTCGCGCGCGTGATCGACAATCAGATCACCTACACCGAAAGCCTCATCGCCGATTTCGAGAAACGATCGAAAGCGCCACACATCGCGATCTCGGTGGACATGCTCGACACCGGCATCGACATCCCGGAGGTGGTGAACCTCGTCTTCTTCAAGATCGTCCGGTCGAAGACGAAGTTCTGGCAGATGGTTGGCCGTGGCACGCGCCTGGCGCCCGATCTCTTCGGACCCGGTCAGCACAAAGAGTTCTTCTATCTCTTTGATTACTGCGACAACCTCGCGTTCTTCGGCGCGAACGCGGAGGGGTTCGAGAGCCACGCCGGCGACTCGCTCAGCACGCGCTTGTTCAAATACCGGCTGGAACTGCTCGAGGAGCTCGACCGCCGTTTCAAGCAACACGGCTTCGACGCGGCTGCCGAGGAAGTGCGCGATGCCGGCGAGCCGTATGACGAATTCCTGAGCGAGTATCGCCTGAGGCTGGAGCTTGCCGACCGCCTGCGTAGCCAGGTCGAAGCGATGAACGTCGACAACTTCGTCGTCCGTCCGCAGCGACGCCTCGTCGAGAAATGGCGCGGCGCGCCGGCCTGGACGAGCCTCACCACGAGCGACCTCGAAGAGCTCGCGCGCGAACTGGCGTCGCTGCCGACCGAGCTGCCGGCGGAAGAAGAAGAGGCAAAGCGCTTTGACTCGCTCATGCTGCGCCTGCAGCTTGCCCGGCTGCAGGGCGACCATCGCTTCGTCAGGCTCGCCGAGCAACTGCGCCGGATTGCCGGCCTGCTGGAAGAAAAGAAGAACATCCCGATGATTCGCGCGGAGCTGCCGCTGATTCTCGAGATCCAGAGCGACGAGTGGTGGCAGGAAACGACCGTGGCCATGTTCGAGAACGTGCGCAAGCGTCTCCGCTCGCTGGTGTGCCTCATTGAGAAAAAGGACCGTCGCGTCGTCTATACCGACTTCGAAGACCATCTCGGGGAGGAGGTCGAGGTCGAGCTCGGCCCGTTCGCCTCGGCCGCCGACTTTGAGAAGTTCCGCGCGAAGGCGCGCCAGTTCCTGCGCGCGCATGAAGATCACGTGGCCGTCCACAAGGTTCGGACGAACCGGCCACTCACGCCCACGGACGTCGAGGAGCTGGAGCGCATTCTGGTGGAGAGCGGCGCCGGCACTCGCGAGGACGTGCAGCGGGCCGCCGACTCTTCCCATGGCCTTGGACTCTTCGTCCGCTCGCTCGTCGGGCTCGACCGCGGTGCGGCGAAAGAGGCCTTTGCGACCTTTCTGAGCGGGAAGACGCTGACCGCCAATCAAATCGAGTTCGTGAACATGCTCGTCGATCACCTCACCGAGAACGGGGCGATGGATCCGGCGCTGCTATACACGTCGCCTTATACGGATTTCAGTCCACGCGGAGTGGACGGTGTATTCGCAGCAGGCGACGCTGCCGAGATCGTGTCGATCCTCCGATCGGTCTCGAAGACGGCGGCAGCGTAGTTCCCCGTCGACGGCCCGTAGAAACTTTGCGTGTCACTTGTGATCCGAGGGAAGCTCGGTGCGTGGAGACGGACCATATCGACATCGCCGACATGCCGGTCGATGAACGGCCGCGAGAACGAATGGCGCGCGGCGGTGCCGTTGCGCTATCCGACGCGGAACTGATCGCGCTGCTCGTCGAACCTGGCCGGAAGGGAAAGAGCTCTCTCGACATCGCCCGGGAGGTGGTCGCGGACGGCCTGCTCGCAGTCGTACGTCGTGAGTGGATCCCCGGCAAAGCGGTGGGAAGCCTGGGAGCGAGCCGCGTCGCGCGGATCGGTGCGGCGCTCGAATTGGGACGTCGCATCGCAAGCCTCTCCGTGACCTCGACGGAACCGATCCGCCAACCGCACGCCGTCGCACCGCGGCTGATGGCAACCTACGGCCACCGCGTTCAGGAGACCTTCGGCGGGATCTATCTGGACGCTCGCCACCGCATCATCAGCGAACGCGAGATCTTCGTCGGAACGCTGACGTCGGCATCCGTGTCACCCCGCGACGTGTTCCGCTTCGCATTGAACGACCACGCTGCCGCCGTGATCGTCTTTCACAACCACCCATCGGGCGATCCGTCGCCGTCACCTCAGGATCTGGCGTTCACCGCGAAACTCGTGAGTATCGGTCAGCCGCTTGGAGTGGAGGTACTGGATCACCTGATCGTGACGCCGAGTGCCTTTGTCTCATTCAAGCAGCGCGAGTTGCTTTAGGCGCGGTTCGCTACAGATTGTGCTCGCGCGCGACGAACGAATCGCTGGCCCATTTCGCCCACAGGTGCGCAGGTGGAAGGAAGAAGTAGCCATCCACTTCCTGTCCGAAGGCGACGGCGGTGCCTTGGGCGGCGAATGCTGCGGTGAGGAGGCAGACCAGCGCGGCTCGGATGTCGTGGTCGGTCTCGGTCTCACAACGGTGTGCGATTTCCGTCGGAAGCTGCGCGGCGTCAACGACAGTTCGAAACAGGCCTCGATCGATCCAGTGTTCGTACAGCCAGTCAAATTTCCCGCCCCGTTTCATCTTCGACGCGGCGAGGTAGTCGTCATCAGGGATGCCCACGCCGAGAAACGCGTTTGGAAAGGCCTCCACAATCGGCGCGTCATGCCAGACACGTTGCCGCGGCTCGACGGAAGGGACGAACGACCGTGCGATGAGCAGTTGTTCCGCGGCTCGCCGACCGTGCTCGCGCAGGCGTTGTCCAGTACCACGGATATGCGACATGCCGGGTTTACAGCGCTTCTGGAAGTGGCCAAGGCTGAAGAACCGCTCGCAATAGCGCGGGAGCGTGTCGGCGGTTCCGGGCGGCAGCAGTGGCGCATCGATGGCGACGACGCTGACGTTACGCAGCTCGCGTAGTGCGGTATCGCGTTCGTTCACACCGAGCCGTTCTGCGCGAACCAGTTGGCCGTCGCGGAAAACAGCGATTCCATTGCTGCGCCGCCGTTCCGAGAAACCGATGTCGACGCCGGCCAGGTGCATTCCGCGAGGGTACCGCGATGCTTGCCGGTAGCGACATCGACGCTGCCGTCCTTCCGCCTTTACGTTCGGCCACGAATCACGACCGAGATGGCGACATGGCGCTATGGATGTTGCGCGCGGGCGGCAGGCGGTGGGGGGAGCGGTGTTTCTCCACGTCCCGAATCCGCCCTCATGATTAGAGGTTGAACGCCTCCTCCTATAGGCGGCGGTCTCACACCACGCGTAAATCCTGACGGTAGGGACTCGGCCGTCTCCGTCACTCCCATGATGGTTGTCACGTTCAAGGGAGACCATAACGAATGACGGGTGTGACGTGGTTGGATGCTCTGCAGGCTATTGGTGCGCTGGCGACGGCGGTCGGTGTCTTTCTCGGATGGATTCAGCTCAAGCATCAACAGAAGCAGTTGAGGACCGACTTTGAAGACCGGCTTTCGCAGCAATACCGGGAAGCGATCGCCAACATCCCGATCGAAGCGATGCTCGGTGGGACGGGCGTGGAACTGGACGACTCGGCACTCACCGCGTTCTACCGCTACTTCGACCTGACAAACGAGCAGATTTTTCTGAAGAACGGGGGGCGCGTCGCTCCCGAGACATGGGAGAACTGGGCCGACGGCATTCGCATGAACATGCGCCGCCCGGCGTTCGTCGTTGCATGGGCGATCATCGCGAACCGTGCGCCGGACTCGTTCGAGGAACTTCGCGGGCTCGTGCCACCGCCGCCGCATGCTACTGATGTCGACAGGACAGGGGCGAGCGAGACCCCAGTGGTCCGCCGTCCCGCTGCGGAAATCGTGATGCCGAGCGATCCTGCGGGACGCGTCATCGCGATCCGGAAGGCGTCAAACGCCTCGTGGTCGAACCTGCGCAAGGCAATTGCAGCGATCTCCGGTCTTCCTCACGAGCCGTTTGGCAGCACAAACGTCGAGAGCACGAGCAAGAGCGTCGTGCGCCGAATGATGCGGGAAACCGCGCTGACGGTGGATCAGCTATCGGTCATTGTGGAACAGCTCGCGGTCCCTGAAGCGGGTTTACACACCAGGGGAGCGACACCGTGACGGTGTGGCTCTGCCCCCGCCGGCGATGCAGCGGACGGCTCCGCCGCCGCTGATCGCCGGCAGTTGAG
>JALYOB010000655.1 GCA_030857085.1 Acidobacteriota bacterium
GCGACTGGCGTCGCCGCACTCCAAAGCTATTGCACGGTCCTTACGTTGTCGGATGAGGTCCGGTCGATATAGAAATTGTATGGATCGACGCCCGCGTATTGCGGCTTCACTGTCGTGACGAACTTCAACACCTGGCGGCCGGTGCGGATCGGCTGGCGTTCCATCAGCACGACGTCCTTGGCGTCGAACGCATCCCGCCCCGGTTGCGCGGTAAAGAGGCCGACTTCGATGCGTTCATCGAGCGGCGTCTCGGTCTCGCTCCCTTTTCCATCTGCATAGAGCTTCTTCGCCTCGATCGGCACAGTGACGTCCCACTTGCCGTCTGCGCGGCGGACGGCGGTAGGCTCCATCACTTTCAGGTCATACAGAGTGATCCGCTCGAACAGATCGGTAATGAGATTCTGCTCTTCGGCTGTTTTTGCTTCCGCGCGCAGGAACGCCACCAGATCTGATGACCGCGGATACGGCGCGCCTTTGAATTTGTAGCGCGCGAGAAGATTGCGCAGTGCGCGATTGACGGCCTCCTCGCCGATCCGCTTCTGCAGGAGGTACATGACGAGCAAGCCTTTGTCGTACATCACCCATTTCTCGCCCTGCACGCGCGCGAGCGTCGGTTCCGTCGTCGCGCCATAGGCGCGCCCGTCGAGATAGCGATCGAGCTCGTACTGCAGGTGCCGCCGGATCTGGTCCTCACCGCGCAGTTTCTTCGCGATCATCATGGCCGAATACTGCGCCAGTGTTTCGGACAGTACCGCCTGCCCTTCCATCCCCGCACCGGTGACCTGATGCCCCCAATACTGATGCGCGAGCTCGTGCGCCGTCGTGCCCGTAATGATGTCGAGCGTGTCGCGCTTCCGGAGATCGGCGACGAATCCATAGTTTTCCGAATATGGGATCGTGCCGGCGAACGCCTGTGCGAAATAGCGATATCCCGGAAATTCGACGATGCGCACATGGTCGAACGGATACGGGCCGAAATTCGCCTGGCAGTAATCGAGCGACACCGCCATCGCATCGAGCATCCGGTCGACGTTCCATTCGTGCGGCGGGTGGTAATAGACCACGAGATCGACTCCCGCGTGGCGGCGACGTTTTTCTGCATAGCGCGCAGACTGAATGGAAAAGGTCGGATGAATCGGCGCGGTGGAGACGAAGCGCGCGATGCGTCTGCCGCCGCGCGTCACGTCCGATACCTTTCTTCCCGGTGCAATCGGCGTCTGGTCCGCCGTCGTCGACACAGTGATGTCCGTCTGCGCCCAGTCGCGGCTGAGCGCAGAGGTCATGGTCGCGGAGAGGTCTTCGAGCTTTGGCGACTGCGTCACCTCGGGCGACAGGCCGTATTTGGCGCGTTTGACGGGATCCTCGAGCATTCCGGCAGAGCCCGTCCCGATCACAGGCGTGAGCTCGTTCCGATTGATGAACGTGCCGTTTGCAACAAGGCCCGTATATGGGGAGTTATTGTCGAAGCCGCGATGCCACCGCTGCGTTGCGAACGTCAGCGTTCGTTCGTCGCCT
The DNA here is from genome assembly GCA_030857085.1 of Acidobacteriota bacterium. GTDB lineage: Bacteria > Acidobacteriota > Thermoanaerobaculia > Gp7-AA8 > Gp7-AA8 > QHVT01. The sequence goes on from JALYOB010000655.1 coordinate 1,516, forward strand.
GGAGCCATCGGCTTGTCGAGACGGTAAATGCGGTATCCGAATTCGTCGTCGTCCACAATGAGCCGCGCCCCGGCCATCTCTGCGTGGGTGAACTTCAGAGCGCCGTACAGCAGCCGCACGTGCACGTCCCGGATCGGCTGGGACGTCTCATTGCGCAGCACGTATTTCCCCTGTGTCACCGCCCGCAGGTTTTGCGGATCGACGTCGACGTTCAACGTCATCTGCGCCACAGCCGGCTGCGGCAGGTCGTTGTATTTCCGGTAGCGTTTCTCGAGCTGTACCGCCCATTGCTCTTCTTCGCTCTGCGTTCGATAGCGATGGAGCACATTGGTGTTGTAGAACGCATAGGCGCCCGTCGCGGCGAACACGGCCACCGCTGCTGCGGCAACCCACCCTGCGTTGCCTGTAATGCGCCGCCGCGCCTGCGCCAGCCGCGGACGAAGCCGCACTTCCGTACCGCGTCTCCACAGCAGATGCGCACACAAGAGCAGCAGGATCGCAAATGCTCCCCAATAGACGCGAAACGTCCATGGCCCCTTCCAGAACGCGGCAGCGCCATTCATCTCACTGAGCGGCATCGCCGGTTTCTCGCCATAAAGGAGAAGCTTGTGTTGAATGAACGTATTGAGGTGCTGGCCCACGAGAAATGCCACCATGACCGCCCACCCCACCGCCTTATGAGGACTGAGCGCCTGCACGAAGATCGTCAATGCGGCGAGAAGCAGCATGTCCCATGTGGCCGGCAGCACATACCAGAGCAGGTATTTGCCGAGCTCCAGATGCGAGTAGCCGAGGGAGAGCTGCACGGCGACTGCGGCAAGGACGTTCGTGAGCAGCATGGAGGCGAGCACCAGCGCCAGTGCGAAGGTCTTCGGCACCACATAGCCCCAGTTCGGCAGTGGTGACGCGTCAATCAGTTCGTGCACCCGGCGGTCGCGCTCGCGCCATACCAGCTCGCCCGCATAATAAATGGCGACGACGAGCAGAATGACCTCGAACGATTCTTCGATCTTCGGAATCATCAGCGTCGTCGTCGGAAAACGCGGCCGCCCGTCGGGATCGCGCTGCGTCGTCAGTACAGAGAACGTCGTGATGAGACCCCACGCCAGCAGCACCGGCACGGCAGGACTGAAGAACACCTGCTTCATCTCGAACCGGGTGCGCATCCAGAAGAGCGCGCGTGATGCGGCGGAGCCGTGCTTCGGCGAAGGGAGCGACATCGCGTCTGCACCCCGCGTCATCCCGCTGGCAGTGGAGCGCTCCCCTCCCGACGTAGAAGCAGAACCCGTCGACGCCAGCGCCGCGAGCTTCAGCCGCTTCCGCTCTCTCCGCGTCAGCCCGCGCTCCGTGAAGCGGTACACCC
>JALYOB010000656.1 GCA_030857085.1 Acidobacteriota bacterium
GGCTTGGCCTGCAGACGGGTCCGGGCCCGTGGCCCGGCCGCCGGAGGCCTCCCGTCGTCCTACTCGTTGCGCGGCGCAGGTGCGCGGCCTTCGGCGATCAGTTGGCGCAGCGCGTCATTGACCTGTTCGGGCGTCGAGTAGTGACGGACGACGTCGCGATCGAGTTTGATGAGGATGCTCAGTGCGCGCTCGGGGTCGTAGTACTTGCCGCGTACACCGAGTGCGGGATCGAAGTCGTACTCCGGTCGCAGGTCGTCCTCATCTCGAATTTCGTCGCTCTTCTTGCTCATGTATTTTCGACGTTCGGCTTTCGTCGCATGCCGTGCGCTGATGATGCGGATGCGGTCGTCGCGCTGCGTATGTGCGACGACCAGAACCTCGTTGAACATTGTGCTGCCAAAGGTGATCTCGCGTTGTTCGGCTTCTGAATGATCGAAGTCTTTAAAGGTCATCGAGAAGGGATCGTCGAAGACGGCAGAGGCTTTTTCGAACGAGACGCCATGCTTCTGCCGATTCAACTGCGCTTTCGCGTCATCGCATTCGAATGATGCGGACTTCATGCACCCGAGTGTCCCTCGGCTGCCGACGCTGTGCAACTCGGCGCCGGAATGCTGGCGGAAAAGCGACCGGAAACGAGGCTCTGGTCTCCTCCGTGTAGACGCGCGGTGACCAGTTGCCAGTTGCCAGTTACCGCGCACTCGCCGTCAGCCGCAACCGTCGCGGCAACTGACGACAGGGAACGGGTCAACCGCATTCGGCGAAGTCTTCACTCTCCGGCGCAATCAGGACAATGCGCACGCAGACGATCGAACGTCCAGATGCCGTAGGTGTGGCCGTCGGCCCAGTTCGGCTGCAGCGCGTAGTTGCCGATGGCCTCGACCGAATCGAGCATGAACGACTCGGGGCGGTAGCGTTGCGGGAGGCCGCCGGCCATGCGGCCGAACAGATCGGGCTCGCCCGAGCAGACGGCGCATGGGCACGCGCGGCGCAATTGTTCGAGCGGGTAATATGATTCGTGGCCGTCGTCCCAGACGACCACGAAAAGATCGCCGAGGATTTGGTAGGAGCGCGGGCGCATGAGCGGTGCGCAGTGTATCCCGCGCGACGCCGATTACGACTGATGCCGACTTACCGCCTGACGATCGAATACGAAGGCACGCGCTATTCCGGCTGGCAGGCGCAGGAGAACACCCAGAAGACCGTGCAAGGTCATCTCCTCCGCGCCGCGCGCGACATCCTCGGCGACGTCGACCTCGGCGGCGCGGGACGCACCGACGCGGGCGTGCATGCAACCGCGCAGGTCGCGCATCTGCGCGCGCACAAAGCGCACGATCCGCTGCAGCTCGCGCGCAAGATGAACGACCTTCTGCCGCACGACATCAGCGTGGTGGATGTGGCTCGCGCGCGCGACAACTTTCACGCGCGGCACGATGCGGTCTCGCGCGTGTACATCTATCAGATCGCAACGCGGCGCACCGCGTTCGCGAAGCCGTTCGTCTGGTGGATCAAAGACCGTCTCGATTTCGAGGCGATGCAGCGCGCGGCGGGCGCGCTTGCGGGGCGACACGATTTCTCCGCGTTCACGGACAAGCGGCTCAAGCAGGACGAGTCGCGCATCGTGGTGGTCGAGCGTGCGGAGCTCGCACGCGACGGCGAGCTGATTCTCTTCCGCATCGCCGCCTCGCACTTTCTCTGGAAGATGGTTCGCAAGTTGACTTCCTTTCTCGTCGAGGTCGGACGCGGCAACGAGCGAAGCATCGAATCGCGCCTCAACGCGAAAGCGGAAGCGTGGCAGCCGACGGCGCCGCCATCGGGGTTGTTTCTCGAAGCGATCGTGTACGAGGGGGAGACGTTCGATCGTCCGCTCACGCCGGTGGTGCCGGTGCAGTCGTTCGCGCGGAGAACGCGTTGAACGAAGCGCAGCTCGTCGCGCGCGTGCGCGAGCTGTTTTCGTCGCGCATCGGTGATGACGCCGCGATCGTCGGCGATCAGGTCTACACGAACGACATGCTGGTCGAGGACGTCGACTTTACGCGCGCCACGCCGCTCCGTTTCGTTGCGCGCAAAAGCCTGGCGGTGAATCTCTCCGACCTCGCCGCGATGGGCGCAACTCCCACGGTTGCACTGCTCGCGCTGGCCTTGCCGCCGTGGGCGCTGGAGAACGTCGACGAGATGCTCACGTCGTACGCAAGCGCGGCAAAGGAGCACGGCATCGAGATCATCGGCGGCGATTTTTCGCGCGCGGAAAAGCTGACAATCTCGATCGCCGCAGTCGGCCGCATCACCACGCGCGCGCTCTTGCGCAGCGGCGCAAAACCGGGCGATCGCATTTTTCTCTCCCGCCCCATCGGCGGTGCCGCCGCAGGCCTGACGCTCCTCGGCCAGCCAGCCACGAGTTACGTCGAGCGCGAGTTCGTCGAATCGGCAATTCGCCGCCAGCTCGATCCGGAACCGGAGCTCGCGTTAGGCGCAGCGCTCGCGAACATCCCGGAGGTGACGTCCTGCATCGACGTGTCGGACGGTCTGTCCAGCGACCTCCATCATCTGTGCGCCGCCTCGCAATGCGGCGCGGAAATCGAGAAGGAGCGAATCCCGGTCTTCCCCGATCTGCTCACGTACGGCCCGCGGTTCGGCGTATCCGTGCGCGACGCAGTGCTGCACGGCGGCGAGGAATACGCGCTGCTCTTCACGGCGTCTCTCACGGAATCGCAGATGAGCACGCGCGCCGGCCGCCCGGTCTACGCCATCGGAAGAATGACGCGCATCGACGACGTCATGCTGAAGGAAGACGGCGTGGCGAAGCCGCTGCCCCGCGGCGGGTTTGACCACTTCGCGTCGCGTTAGGCGACGAGAGACGACGGGGGCGCCTCCGGCGGGG
>JALYOB010000657.1 GCA_030857085.1 Acidobacteriota bacterium
GAACGGCTTGGCCGACCAGCGCTGCCGGCCGCGCCGGCCCGCCGGAGGCCTCCCGGTTGTCCCTCATTCCTCACGCTATGATCCGCGCCTATGCGATTCCTCATCACGCTGCTGCTTGCCGTCAGCGCGGCGGCGCAGCAGTTTCCGCCCATCCCCTACAAACATCGCGTGCTGCCGAACGGGCTGGAGGTCTACTCCGTTCAGGATCGCACCACGCCCACCGTCGCCATTCACGTCTGGTATCGCGTCGGATCGAAGCACGATCCGGAGGGGCGCAGCGGCTTCGCGCATCTCTTCGAACACATCATGTTCAAGAGCACGAAGAACATGCCGTCGGAGATGTTCGACCGTCTCACGGAAGACGTCGGCGGGTTCAATAACGCGACGACGTTCGACGACACGACCGCTTACTACGAAGTCGTTCCGTCGAACTATCTGCAGACGCTCTTGTGGGCCGAGGCGGATCGACTGGGCGCGTTGAACGTCGATGAGGCGAACTTCAAGTCCGAACGCGATGTCGTGAAAGAAGAGTATCGGTCGCACATCCTCGCGCCGCCGTATGGACGCCTCTTCTACGCCGTCGACGTCAACTCCTTCACCAAACATCCGTACCGCCGTCCCGGCATCGGCAGCATCGAGCAGCTCGACGCAGCGACGCTCAGCGACGTGCAGAACTTTCACGCGACGTTCTACCGCCCCGACAACGCGGTGCTCGTGGTCGTGGGCGACTTCGAACAGCAGCAGCTCGATGCGTGGATCGATCAGTACTTCACGCCCATCGGCAAACCGGCGGGCAACATTCCGCGGCCCGGCGTGCAGGAGCCTGCGCGTACGGCCGAAAAGCGCGTGACCGAATACGCGCCGAACGTTCCGCTGCCTGCGCTGGCAATGACGTGGCTCGCGCCGTCGGCGTCGCACGACGACACGATGGCGCTGGACGTGGCGGCGGCGATTCTTTCCGAAGGCGAGTCGTCGCGGCTGCGGCAGAAACTCGTGCGCGGGCAGATCGCGCAGGAAGTCTTTGCGGAAGACGACTCGCGCGAAGACCTCGGCCTCTTTGCGGTCATCTCGATCATGGGCAGCGGACACAAGACTGCCGAGGCGGAGCGGGTGATTCGAGCGGAGATTGCGGCGCTGGCGAACAAGCCTGTGCCCGCGGCGGAGCTCGAGAAAGCGAAGAACCTCCTCATCACCGGCGCACTGCGGCAACGCGAGACGAACAACGGCAAAGCGTTCGCGCTCGCGCAGACGATCGTGATTGAACACGATCCGGCGCAGGTCAACACCGCGCTCGCGCAATTGCAGGCGGTCACGCCCGCGGACGTGCAGCGCGTCGTCAAAACGTATCTCGTGGAAGGGAAGGCCGTGGTGATCGACTACCTCGACGAATCGGAGAAGAAGAATGCTGGAGGTGCGCAGTGAAGCGATTTCTCGTAGCACTGCTCGTCGCGCTGCCGCTCCTCGCGCAGCAGGTCACACCGCCTCCTCCCGCCGCGCCGCGAGAGGCAAAGCTTCCGCAGCCGGTCGAGCGGACGCTCGCGAATGGCCTGCGCGTGATCGTGGTGCCAAAGCACGAGCTGCCGCTCGTCGCGTCGCGGCTCATGATCCGCACGGGCGCCGCGGCCGATCCGCGCGGCAAAGCGGGTCTTGCCGATCTCACTTCGACCGTGCTCACGCAGGGCACGAAAACCCGCACCGCCGAACAGATCGCGCGCGGCATCGAAGCCCTCGGCGCAACGCTCGACGCGGCTGCGTCGTGGGATGCGACGTCGATCGACGTGAGCGTGATGTCGTCGAATCTCACCAAGGCGTTGGAGTACGTGAGCGACGTCGCGCGCAATGCGACGTTCGCGTCGAAGGAGTTCGAACGCGAGCGCGCGCAGACGATCGACGCGCTGCAGGTCGAGCTCACGCTTCCGAAGAGTCTCGCGAACGCAGTTGCTTCGCGGCTGGTGTTCGGCGCCGCGCCGTACGGCAACACGCTCGCCGGCACGCCGCAGTCGCTGCAGTCGATCCGCCGCGATGATCTGGTGAAGTTCCACCGTCAGAACTATCGCCCCGACAACGCAGTGCTGGTGATGGCCGGCGACGTCGAACCTGATGCGGCGTTCGCGCTCGCGCAAAAGGCGTTCGGCCAATGGGGATCTCGGACTGCCACGGGGAGCACGACGAGCGCTACGCCGAGCCACTCCGAGGAACTCCGTCCGCGCGTGGTCGTCATCGACATCCCCGAAGCCGGTCAGGCCGCCGTCGTCGTCGCGCGTCCGGGCATTCGCCGCGCCGATCCTGCATTCACGCGCGCCCTCGTCGCGAACTCCGTTCTGGGCGGCGGTTACTCGTCGCGGCTCAATCAGGAAATTCGCATCAAGCGCGGACTCAGTTACGGCGCAGGGAGTTCGTTCGATCCTCGTGCGGAGGTCGGTCCGTTTCTCGCGCGCGCCGAAACCAAAAACGAATCGGCCGCAGAGGTCGTAGGGCTGATTACGAACGAACTGCGCCGCCTCGGGAGTGAGGACGTGCCGGAAGCGGAGCTCACGCCGCGCAAGGCGACGCTGATCGGCAATTTCGCACAATCGCTCGAGACCACCGGCGGCATCGTCGATCGCATCTCGACGCTCGCTCTGTATGAACTGCCGCTCGCGGAGATCAACCGCTACATCAGCGGTGTGCAGAACGTGAGTGCGTCGCAGGTGCGCGAGTTCGCATCCGCGAATTTAGGGAGCGGCACGAACGTGGTGGTGGTCGGCAACGCGCAGCAGATCGTCGAACCGCTCCGCAAGCAGTTCACTGACGTGGAAGTGATTTCCGTCAACGAGCTCGATCTCGCGTCTCCGACGCTGCGGGTGCGGAAGGCGAAGGAGTAGACGAGACGAGAGG
>JALYOB010000201.1 GCA_030857085.1 Acidobacteriota bacterium
CAGCCGGTCGATGCTCGCGGCGGCGCGCGGCAGATCGTGCTGCGCGAGGTACGCCGCCTTGAGCTGCGCGAGCTCGCGGGCCAGCACCTCGCGGCGCGAGAACGACCGCAGGTGATGCTCGCGCAGCCGCACGCCGCCGCCGTACAGGCCGTCTAGGAGCGACTGCAGCTCGAGGGTGGTGAGCACGCGCCCGCCGTCGAACGGGTCGACCACGATCACGCCGAACGGGCCGGTGAACTTCACCAGGAAGCGGCCCGGCAACGCGACGCCCGCTGCTTCGACGCCGACGCGGCGCGAGAGCTCGAGGTAGAGCACCGAGAGCGTGATCGGAAGGCCGGCGTGACGATCAAGCGCCTCGCTCAGCAGAGCGCTGCGCGGATCGTAGTAATCATCATTCTCGCCGTGGAAACCTTCCTCGTCGAACATCAGACGATTGATGGTGTCGACGATCCGCTCCACGTCGCGCGAACCTTCGAGCCGCTCGCGCACCGCCTCACTCCAGGCGTGCACGTTGGCGAGATGACGGTCGACGTCGAGGGAAGGGCTTTCTTCGAGAGCGATGACCAGCGAGCCCTCGACCAGATCGAGCAGCGGATCAGGACGGCCGGCGATCTCCTGAAAGCGCCGCCGCGCCAGAGCGGGATGTGTCAAAACGCGTCCCGGCTGCATGTTCGTTCACCTTCCTCCGCAAATCATCGCTGATGGTGACTTTCGAACGGCGTGCCCAATCGTAGAGCACGACAACGACCTTTCCACTTGCTGCAATTTCGTGACCGCCGCTCTTGCGGATCTCGCAAATGAAATCGAGCGAGCTCGAACGCATGTCGCCCACCCGGGTCCAGATCTCGATCGGCTCCATCCGGATCTGCTTGCGAAAATCGCACTCCGCGTGCGCGACGATGAAGCCGATGTCGAGCGCGCCGCGCCCTTCGCTGGTGAGCTCGAACCAGAGCTGCGTGCGTCCCCACTCGAAGTAGGTGAAAAAGACCGCGTTGTTCACATGGCCGAACGCGTCGATGTCGCGAAACAGCACGTGGTACGGCACCACGAACCAGCCATCGCGCCAGACGCCGGTGAAGATGTCTGTGTTGATCGTGCTCATTGGACGGCGGCGCTCGTGGCGAAAGGCATCTGCCCGCGCGTGCACGCCTGCAGATAGCGGCCCGGCAGCGGATGATCGAGGTACGGCGCGATGATCGCCGACGCCTGCACGAGCCGTCCGAGATCGACGCCCGTCTCGATGCCCATCTTGTCGAGCATGTAGACGATGTCTTCGGTGGCCATGTTGCCCGAGGCGCCCGGCGCATACGGACAGCCGCCTAACCCGCCACTCGATGCATCGAACGTGGCGATCCCCATCTCCAGCGCCGCGAGCGTGTTCGCGAGCGCGGTGCCGCGCGTGTCGTGAAAATGCATCGCCAGCTTCGAGGCGGGAATTGCCTGAAGCAGCAAGCCGATCACGCCCTGCACCTGCATCGGAGTGCCGACGCCGATCGTGTCGCCCACCGAAACTTCATAGCAGCCGAGATCGAGCAGACGCGCGCACACTTCCAGCACCCGCTCGGGCGGCACGTCGCCTTCGTACGGACAACCGAATCCGGTCGAGACGTAGCCGCGCACCTGCATCCCTTCTTCGAGCGCACGCGCCACGACCGGCGCGTAGTTGATGAACGACTCGTCGACGGTCATGTTGATGTTGCGCTGGTTGAAGGTGTCGCTGGCGGCGGTGAAGATCGACGCCTCTTTCACGCCGGCCGCGATCGCCCGCTCGAGCCCTTTCATGTTCGGCACGAGCACCGGATACGAAACGCCCGGGTCTTTCGGAATCTCGCGATACACCTCGGCCGTATCGGCCATCTGCGGGACCCATTTCGGCGAGACGAACGCGCCCGCTTCGATGACGCGCAGACCTGCGTCGCCGAGCGCGGTGATGTAGGCGACTTTGGCTTCGGTGGGGATGGTGACTTTCTCGTTCTGCAGACCATCGCGCGGTCCGACCTCGACGAGCTTCACGGAATCAACGGTGATTTTCATTGGGGATCTTGACTTGGTTCGATTTCCACGAGCTCCACGCCAGGCTGCACGAGCTCTCCTTCGCGGCAGTGAATCGCCTTCACGGTTCCGTCGAACGGCGCGACGATCTGGTGCTCCATCTTCATCGCCTCGAGGATCAGCAGCGGGGCTCCTTTTGCAACAACACCGCCCTGCTGCACGACTATTTTCAGCACCAGGCCGGGCATCGGCGCGGCGGTGGAGTGATCGCGGTGGCGGCCCTTCGCGCGCGCCCCTTTTTCCGCGACGTCGGCGAAGTAGATCTCTCCTTCGTACGCGAAGCTGATGGTCGAGCCCTGAACGACGTAAGGGACGACGTGCAGCTTTCCGTCGATGCGCAGCTCCATCTCGCCGTCACGCGTGGCGACGATCTCGATGCCGCGTTCGGCGGGATCCACTTCGGTCTGTTGCCCGCCGATGGTGACGATCTTCGCGGTCATCGCTGGAACCTCGATCCGGGAGCGTCGAGCGCAACGCCGCGCTCGCAGTGGGGACAGGCACTCTCTTCGTGCGTCGGGAAGTCGAGCGCGAGGAGGAACTCGTACGGCGCGTCGAACGGATTCGGCTTGCCGCTTCTGTTGAGAATGGAGGCGAAGCCGGTCACGACGCCGCCGTGCTGCGCGATCACGTCCGCCGTTTCGCGGGTCGACTTGCCGGTCGTGACGACGTCTTCGACGATCACCACCCGCTCTCCTTCTTGGAGCCGGAAGCCGCGGCGCAGCGTCATCTGTCCGTCTTTGCGTTCGGTGAAGACGAACGGCACATCGAGCGCTTCGGCGACGGTGTAGCCGATGATCACGCCGCCTAACGCGGGAGCGACGATCTTCGCCGCGCCGAGGCCGCGCAGCTTTTCGGCGAGCGCCTCGCCGACTGCTTTGGCGTTGCGCGGATGTTCGAGCAGCAGCGCGCACTGAACGTAGTTCGCGCTGTGCAGTCCGGAGGAGAGGCGGAAGTGCCCGGAGAGCAGCGCTCCGGTCTCCTCGAGCAGGCGACGGACGTCGAGCGGCATGGCGGGCGAGAATAGAATGCGCCGAGAGGTGAACGCAATGGCAACGCTGGCGGAAAAAGTCCGCGCCGACATGACCGAGGCGATGAAAGCGCAGGAGAAAGAACGTCTGTCGACGCTGCGCATGCTGCAGTCGGCACTCAAGAACGAACAGATCAACGTCGGACACGAGCTCTCCGACGAAGAAGCGATGACCGTGATCCGCAAGGCGGTCAAGCAGCGTCAGGACTCGATCGAGCAGTACACGAACGCCGGACGCACCGAGCTCGCCGACAAGGAGCGGTCGGAGATGGAGCTGCTGAAGGTGTATCTCCCGCCGGAGCTGACCGACGACGAGCTGGAGAGCGGCCTGCGGGAGATCATCACCTCCACCGGCTCCCAATCGAAGAAGGATATGGGGAAGGTGATGAAGGAAGCGACCGCCCGCTTCAAGGGGCGGGTGGACGGGAAGAAGATTCAGGAAGTGGTGGGAAGGCTGTTGACGTAAGTGGCGCGTGGCGAGTGGCGCGTTGCCAGGGCTGTTTCGCCGAGGCGATGACGCTCTGGCAACTCGCCACGCGCTACTCGCTACTCGCTCATGGATCGTTACGCTCGGCAGATTACGCTTCCTGAAATCGGCACGGCCGGTCAGGAAAAGTTGCGTCGCGCTTCGGTGCTGATCGTCGGTGCGGGAGGACTCGGCAGTCCGGTCGCGCTCTATCTTGCCGCGGCGGGAGTCGGCACCATCGGGCTCGTCGACTTTGATCGTGTCGACGCGACCAATCTTCATCGTCAGATTCTGTACGGCACTTCGTCCGTGGGACGAAAGAAGCTCGAGGCCGCGCGCGAGCGGCTCGAGGATCTGAATGACGAAGTGCGCATCGTCACGCATGACGCGCGGCTCACCTCCGAGAACGCGCTCGAGATCCTGCGCGGCTACGACGTGGTGATCGACGGCACCGACAACTTCGCCACGCGCTATCTGGTCAACGACGCCTGCGTGCTGCTGGCCAAGCCGAATGTTTACGGCTCGATCTATCGCTTCGACGGACAGGTCTCCGTCTTCGCCACGAATGACGGGCCGTGCTATCGCTGTCTCTATCCCGATCCGCCTCCGCCGCACACCGTGCCCTCGTGTGCCGAAGGCGGTGTGTTAGGCGTGCTGCCGGGAGTCGTCGGAACGCTGCAGGCGACCGAGGCGATCAAGCTGATTACGGGTGCCGGGGAGACGCTGGCCGGGCGTCTGCTACTCTTCGATGCGCTGCGCATGACCTTCCGTACGGTCAAGGTGCGCAGACGCTGCGACGAGCACGCGAAGATCACTCATCTCATCGACTACGAGGAGTTCTGCAGCCCGATGCAAGAGCGCGACACCACCCCCAGCGAAGTGAATCAGCAACTGCAGACCGGCGCCGGCGTGGTGCTGGTCGACGTTCGCGAGCCGCACGAATGGAGCGCCGGCCACATCGAAGGCGCGACGCACATCCCGCTCGCGCAGGTGCCGCAGCGGTTGAACGAGATCCCGAAAGACCGTGACGTGGTGATGATCTGCCGCTCCGGCGGCCGCAGCGCCCGAGCGCAGGAGTACCTGCTGCAGAACGGCTACACCCGCGTGAAGAACATGGTCGGCGGGATGATGCGGTGGGCGACGGATGTGGATGGGAGCGTGAAGGTCGTCTGACGACGACCGTTGTCGGTTGTCGGTTGTCCGTTCAGGGGGGTGTGCTGCTCGGGCGACACATCATCCCGAACGGACAACGGAGAACGGAGAACCCATTCACTGAGTCGGTTGTCGGTGATCACAAGCCGACAACCGACAACCGATAACCGATAACAACGCGAGTCACCGCTTCCTCACCACCACGTTCCCAGGATCCTGCTTCCGCCCGAACAGCACCACGATCGACTTCCCATCCGCCGGCCCTTTGGTCGAGCCTTCGATGATGGCGATGCCGCAGTCGGTGAACTCGGCGCCCATGATGTTGGCGCGGTGGCCGGGGGACTCCATCCAGGACTCGACCAGCACCTTCGCCGTTTCGAATCCGGTGGCGAGGTTCTCGCCCACGACCTTGAAGTCGTACGCGCGCACCTTCACCCAGGTGAAGGGCGACATGCCGTCGGGCGAGGTGTGGCTCCAGTAGCCTTCCTCTTCCATGTTCTGCATGCGGTCGCCGGCGGCCAGCGTCAGCCGCGCATCAGCGGCAAGCGGCGGCAGCGCTTCCTGCGCACGGTAGTCGTTCATGATCCGGATCACGTTCTCGGCCGTGATCTCGTTCGACGCATCCTGCGCAAGCGCGGGCAACGCGGCAACGGAGAGGAGGAGGGCAACCAGGAGAGTTTTCATCGGACACCGTCGGGACGGACGCGGAGGAAGAACGTGCACGCCTTCCCCGTCTTCGATTCGACCCAGAGAGAACCCGCATGCGCGACCGCGAATTCGCGGCACTTGAAGAGGCCGCGCCCGGTGCGCTCGGCCGAGCCGGCATTCCAGACGAACGACGGCTCGAAGATCACCTGGCGCATCGACTCCGGCACGACCGGCCCGTTGTCCATGACGAAGAAGAGCAGCAGCGGCTTCCCTTTGTGCTCCATCCAGCGCGCGCCGATCACCACCTGTCCGCCCGCCGGCACATAGTGCAGCGCGTTCTCCATCAGGATCGCCAACGCCTCGGCGAGCTGTTCGTGATCGGCAATGCGCTCTTCGAGCTCCGGCGCATCGACGTCGAGTCGAATGCCTTTCAGATCGCCATGCGCGCGGAACCGCTCGGCCACGCGATGCACGACTTCCGTGACGGTCGGCACCGGCCGCGCCGAGGAAGGCTCGTCGACGTCGGGCGCGAGCTCGAGCGACGAGAGGATCTGATCGATCGCATCCGCGGTGTCGGCGAGGAAGTGATCGTTGCGCGAACGCGCGGCAGCCGTGAGCGACTCGCGCAAAGTGCGCAAAGGCGTGAACACCGTCTCGCGCACATACGTCGCGAACGACGCATGCGACTCGTTCATCGGATCCGAATGCCGGAACATCAGCACCGCGCCGCTCGCGCCACCCGACATCGGCACGAGCGTGTAGATGAAGTTGCGCGTGCCGATGCGCACGCCCGCGGTGACGGGCAACGAAAGCTCGCCGACGCGCACGCCCGCTTTCGCCTCGATCGCGGCGACGGTCGCGAGCTCCGACTGCGTTGCGCCGAACAAACGCTTCGCCTCGTCAGAGACGAACTTCACGCTGCGATCGGGACCGACGAGCACCGAAGCCACGCCCGATGCGACGAGGAGGTTGACGACGCTGGTGATCGCGGGCGTTGCACTCTCGACCGGGAACGGCAGCACCGGAGCCTTCGGGAACGGATCGGTTTCGAGCACCGGCGCGGTGGCCTCGCGGCTCACCTGCGGCGGCTTCGACTCCTGCGCCGGCGTCGCCTGCGGTGCGGGAACGTGCGTGGCCGCGAGATCGGGCGTCGACTTTTTTCGCGGCTTGTCGCACTTCGAACAGAGGATTCCCTCCGTCACGTCACTGCCACACATGAAGCATTTGCGCGCCATCGTTCAGGGGCTCCGGGACCGGAGATCTTACGCCAACTGATATAGAGTCTGCGCGACTTCAAAACACCCAGGGAGTGCAACGAATGAGAAACATCGTCGTCATCGGCGGTGGAACGATGGGAAACGGGATTGCCCACACGGCGGCAGCGAGCGGCTTCGACGTGACGCTCGTCGACGTGAACGACGCAATCCTCCAGCGCGCGGTATCGACCATCACCGCGAACCTGCAGCGCGGCGTGGACAAGGGAAAGATGACCGCCGAAGAACGGGACGCGGTCGTCGGCCGAATCAAGCCGTCCACCGACATCGAGTCGATCGGCGAGGCCGACATCGTCATCGAGGCGATCATCGAGAAGCTCGAAGCGAAGACGGACCTCTTCGCGCGGCTCGACAAGATCACGAACCCGAACTGCATCCTGGCTTCGAACACCTCTTCGATCTCGATCACCAAGATCGCCGCGGCCACGCAGCGTCCCGACAAAGTCATCGGCATGCACTTCATGAATCCGGTGCCGGTCATGACGCTCGTCGAGGTCATCCGCGGCATCGCCACCTCCGACGAGACGTGGCAGAAGGTCGAAGATCTCTCGAAGCAGATGGGCAAAACGCCCATTGAAGTCAACGACTATCCCGGCTTCATCTCCAACCGCGTGCTGATGCCCATGATCAACGAGGCGATCTTCGCGCTGTACGAAGGCGTGGCCACACGCGAAGCGATCGACGGCGTGATGAAGCTCGGCATGAATCACCCGATGGGACCGCTCACGCTCGCCGACTTCATCGGCCTCGACGTCTGTCTCGCGATCCTGCGCGTGCTCGAACAGGGCTTCGGCGATCCGAAGTACCGGCCGTGCCCGCTGCTCGTGAAGATGGTCGACGCCGGCTGGCTCGGCCGCAAGTCGGGCCGCGGGTTTTACGAATACAGGAAGTAGTTCCTCGGAGTACCTGGAACGACGAGAGGCCTCCGGCGGCCGGGCCACGGGCCCGGACC
>JALYOB010000658.1 GCA_030857085.1 Acidobacteriota bacterium
GATCTCGCGCACGCGTTCGTTGAACGACGCGAGCTGGATGTTCATGATCACGATGCCGCCGACGAGCAGCGAGATCATTCCGCAGATCATGAACGTGACGTCGTACATCTTCCCCTCGCTCTCGTTGCGGGCGAGGTTCGCCACGCGCGAGAAGACGTTGAAATCGTGCACGCCGTGCTCGCGCTTGAGAATGCGCTCGAGCTCCGCCACCGCCTCTTTGTGCCGCTTCACATCCTTCATGCGCGCGTGCATGAACGAGATCCGTCCGCGCTCGAGCGGCTCCCCTTTGCGCGTCATCATGGTGGTGATGGGGATGTACATCTGGCGGTTCATCCACCGCAGCGCATTGCGCCGCTGATCGAACGAAAAGTACTTCTCCTCCATCACTCCCACGACCAGATAGCCCGCGCCATTGAGGTCGATCGTTTTGCCGACCGGGTTCTCGCTGCCGAAGAACTCTTCCGCGCGCGCGGTGCCGAGAACGACCACGCGTGCGGCGGTTTGCAGATCGAGATCGGTGATGAAGCGGCCCTGCTCGACGCGGAAAAAGCTGATGGGCGAGTACGCGGGAGTGACGCCCATGACGTCGCGTTTTTTCTCGAGCGAGCGGTAGCGCACGGTCATGCCGTCCTGCGAGACGGGCGAGACGAGATCGATCTCTTTCCCATCGCGGCGCAGCACCATCGCGTCGTGATACGTGAGTCCCTGCGAAGCGAGCGCCTTCGCGTCGAGCGTCACCTTCCCCGTCGGCTTGTTGCCGATGAAGATGCGCTCGATGCCGCCGCTGACGCGATAGAACTTCATCGACGCCTCTTTGCCGGCGATGGAGAGCGAGAACGTCGCCACGATCGAGCCCGCGCCGAGGATGATGCCGAGCAGCTGCAGCAGCGTGCGGCCGAGGTGATCCTTGATGTCGCGGATGCCGTCGATGATCGCTTCGATGATGAGCATCGCCTACTCCATCTCGTCCGCGGACGCTTCGCTGTCGACGATGAGACCATCGACGATTTTCACGCGGCGCTGGGTGCGCGCGGCGATGCCGGGATCGTGCGTGACGAGGATGATCGTCTGCCCGCCGGCGGCCACTTCTTCGAAGAGTTTGATGATGTCGTTGCCGGTCTTCTGATCGAGATTGCCGGTCGGCTCGTCGGCGAGGATGAGCGACGGTGTGTTGACCAGCGCGCGTGCAATCGCGACGCGCTGTCGCTGACCGCCGGACAACTCGCTCGGACGATGCTTCGCGCGATTGGCGAGACCGACGCGGTCGAGCGCCTGGAGTGCGCGCTCGCGGCGCTCGTCGGAGTCGACGCCCGCATAGAGCAGCGGCAGCTCGACGTTTTTCCAGATCGTCGCGCGCGGCAACAGGTTGAAGGTCTGGAAGACGAAGCCGAGCTTCTGGTTGCGGATGCGCGCGAGCTGTTTGCCCGACATCGACGCGACGTCTTCGCCGCCGAGCCAGTAACGCCCTTCGCTCGGCGAGTCGAGGCAGCCGAGGATGTGCATGAGCGTCGACTTGCCGGAGCCGGAGGGGCCGATGATGGAGACGAACTCGCCGCCGTTGATCCGGAGGTCGATGCCGCGCAACGCCTGCACCGCGTTCTCGCCCGAGTCGTAGGTCTTGTAGACGCGCTCGAGCTGGATGAGGGACTTGGTTGCAGCGATCGCGGTCGCTTCGGTTGCTTCCGCCGGTGCGGCGTCACGCCATGCTTCGAATTTGAATACGGCACTCATTGGGTCGCTCGCTTTCGCTCGCTCGTGGCGAGTGGCTTGTGGCGAGTTGCCCGGGCATTCACGCCCGGGCGAGAACGCCCTGGCAACGAGCCACTCGCCACGCGTGACGCGAATGCGGCGCGCTGCGCGCGCCGCATTCGCTCTTAGTCGTCGTTGTCTTCCTTCTTGTCGCCGCTCACGGTCGGGTCTTCGATCGCGACTTCCTCGCCCGGTTTGAGGCCGCTCACGATTTCGACGCGGGCGTTGTCGGCGAGGCCGGTCACGATGGTGCGGCGGTCGAAGAACTTCTTCCACGCATCCTTGTCCTTCTTGCCGTTCTTCGCCTCTCCGCTCTTCTTGGCTTCTTCGGCGAAGACTTTCGGATCGATCGCTTTCTTCACGTACACGACTTCCTGATCGTCGCGCTTGAAGACCGATTCGACCGGGACGGAGAGGACTTTCTCTTTCTTCTCGCCGATCACTTCGATGTTCGCGGTCATGCCGGAGCGGAGCTCGCGGCCCTGCGCGTCGAGGCGGATCTCGACGTCGAAC
The DNA here is from genome assembly GCA_030857085.1 of Acidobacteriota bacterium. Lineage (GTDB taxonomy): Bacteria > Acidobacteriota > Thermoanaerobaculia > Gp7-AA8 > Gp7-AA8 > QHVT01. The sequence goes on from JALYOB010000658.1 coordinate 2,263, forward strand.
ACGCGCACTTTTTCATCGACGCGCACGGCGGGGGCGATGCGATCGATGCGGCCGTTGAAGACGACTTTCGGATAGGCATCGAGCGTGACGCGCACCGGCATGCTCACGCGGATCTTGCCGATGTCGACTTCGTTCACGCCCGCTTTGACGATCATGCGCGAGGTGTCGGCCACGGTGAAGAGCACGGTGCCGGCGTTGAACGAGGAGACGCCGGAGGTGATCGACTCGCCGATCTCCACGTTCTTGGTCAGCACCACGCCGTCCATCGGCGCGACGAGTTCGGTGAAATCGAGCTGCTCGCGGCGCTGCGCCACCATTTGCTCGGCCGCCGCCAGATCTTCCTGCGCCTTGACCAGTTCGGCCTGGGTGTCCTGCAGATACTTGTTGCGCCGGTTGACGATCTGGGCCTGGATGTCGACCATCTGGCGCTGCAGCTTGATCACTTCGGCCTTGCTGACATCGCCCGTCTGCAGCAGCGGCAGGTTCATCTCGAGTTCTTCCCGGATCAGCTTGCGCGCGCTCTCGAGCGCGCCGAGGTCGGCATTGAGCGCGGCCCGGCGCTTGGCAAACAGCGCGAGCTGGTTGCCGCGAAACGACGGATAGTCGGACAG
>JALYOB010000659.1 GCA_030857085.1 Acidobacteriota bacterium
CCTCGGAGGAGATCGAACCCGAGGAACCCGAGGAACTCCGAGGAACTCCGAGGAACTCACAGTGCTCTCGCCTGTAGAATGCGCGGCGGTGTCGTCCTCGCCCCCCACGATTCGCGCGCTCGTCATCGATGACTCGGCGTACAACCGCGTGACGCTCACGCGCATGCTCGAAAGCGAGCCGCGCATTCGCGTCGTTGCCACGGCCGTCAACGGCGAAGACGGGATCAAGCAGGTGATGAAACATCGGCCCGATGTCATCACCCTCGATCTCGAGATGCCGATCATGGACGGCTTCGCCTTCCTGCGCTGGCTGATGGTGAATCTGCCCACCGGTGTGATCGCCGTGTCGTCGCGCGCGAGCGATCGCAGCGTCTTCAAGGCGCTCGAACTCGGCGCGCTCGACTTCATCGCCAAACCGGGCGGACGCGTTTCTCCGCGGCTCGAGGAAATCCAGAAAGACCTCGTCGGCAAAATCCAGCAGATCGCGCAGGTGCGGATGGACAACCTGAGCCGCCGCGTGCAGGAGCAGCCCGCGATCAGCGCGCCCGTGCCGGTCTCGGAAGTCTGTCCGAAAGGGATCGAGCTCGTCGTCGTCGGCTGCTCGACCGGCGGTCCGCCCGCGCTGCAGCACCTCTTTCAGTCGCTGCCGCGATTGCCGGTGCCGTTCGTCATCGCGCAGCACATGCCGCCGACCTTCACGCGCCTCTTCGCCGAGCGGGTGAACAAGCTCTCGCCGTTCGAAGTGCGTGAAGGACGCGATGGCGAAATGGTGTTGCCGGGCTGCGTCTACATCGCGCCGGGCGGCATGCAGAGCGAAGTGCGCCGCATCCCGGAAGGGCTGCAATTGCGCGTCTTTCCTGCGGGATCGAGCGATCTCTATGCGCCCTCGGTCGATCGTTTGTTCAAAACCGCGAGCGAAGCGTGCCGCGAACGCGTGATCGCCGTGATCATGACCGGCATGGGCGACGACGGCGCGGAGGCGATGGTCGAACTGCACGAACGGGGCGGCAAGACGATCGCGGAGTCGAGCGAGAGCGCGATCATCTTCGGCATGCCCGCGGCCGCGATCAAAGCAGGCGGCGTCGATGACGTCGTGCCGCTGTCGGGCATCCCCGAGGCGATTCGCCGCCTCTGTGCCGGATAGGTGTCGTTCCATCTTCGATCGCTTCGATTTCGCCGCAAATCGGCGTGCGCGCGAAGCGTGCGCGTGTGCTACATTTCGCCGACCGTTACGGTCCGAGAGAGATGAGCGACGAACAGAAAGCCGAGAAGTTCCTCGAGATCTTCAACAAGGGGAAGGAATTCACCGAGGAGCTGCTGCGCGAGAATCAGCGGCTGCGCTATCGCCTCGCGTCGCTCGAAACCGAGACGGCCGCGGCGCCGAGCTCCGATGAAGTCCGCCGTCTGCGCGATCAGATCACGCAGCTGACTGAAGAAAATCGCCGCATCGCCCAGCGCTTCCGCGAAGTCGAAGAAGAGAACAAAGACTTCGCGCACCGCTACATCGAAATCGAAGAGCAGAACAACAATCTCGCCAATCTGTACGTGGCCAGCTACCAGCTGCACTCCACGCTCGACTTCCGCGAAGTCATTCAGATCGTGCAGGAGATCATCATCAATCTCGTCGGCGCGGAGGCGTTCTCGATTCTCCTCCTCGATGAGAAAACCAACGAGCTGAAGTCGATCGCCTATGAAGGCGAAGACGTCATGCCCGGAGTCGAAAACATCTCCACACGCCTCGGCGAAGGCATTCTCGGTACGGTCGCGAAAACGGGCGAGAGCTACTACATCAATCAGGACGTCGAGGGTGGGGCGATCACGCTCGAGAAGCCGCTCGCGGCGGTGCCGCTCAAGATCAAAGAGCACGTGATCGGCCTCATCGTGATCTACAAGCTCCTGCAGCAGAAAGACTCGTTCTCGGCCGTCGATTACGAGCTGTTCTCGCTGCTTGCCGCGCATGCGGCGACGGCGATCTTCTCATCGAAGCTCTACTCGCAGTCCGAGCGGAAACTGAATACGATCCAGAGCTTCCTCGATCTGCTCACCACCACCAGTTAGAGAGGTCGAACACCAAGTGGGGATGGAGAACGCGAATTTTCTGGTCGTCGAAGACTCGCCGACGATGCGGCAGTTGATCTCGTTTTCTTTGAAGCGCTTCAAGAACGCGAAGATCATCGAGGCGGTCGACGGCGTCGACGCGCTCAAGAAGCTGTCCGGTCCCGACAAGATCGATCTGATCCTCACCGACATCAACATGCCGGTCATGGACGGTCTGAAGCTGGTGTCGCTCGTCCGGCAGAACACGCAGCTCAAGAACATTCCGATCATCATCATCACCACCGAGGGAGCGGAAGAGGATCGCGAGCGGGGGCTGGCGCTGGGTGCGAATGCGTACATCAGCAAGCCGATTCAGTCGTCGCATCTGATCAAGACCATCTCGGAGCTTCTCTCCGTGTGACGCATCACGAGAGCGAGACCTACGCTCTCCCGCGCGAGACGCGCGCGTTTCCTTTTCTCGTTCTCGCCCTCTTCTTTCTCGTTCGTCTCGTCCTGCTCGTCGTGCGCGAGCCTTTCTTCGACGAGCTGTTCACGGTCTGGATGGCGCGCAGACCATTCGGCGAGATCCTTCCCGCGCTGCGGCTCGATTCCGGTCCGCCGCTCTATTACTTCGTCGCGCGACTGACGGATGTGATTGCGTTGCGCGCGTTGTCGCTCGCGTTTGCGACGGCCACGCTGATCGTGATCCTCACGCGCAGATCGCTGCGCAATGTGAAGTGGAGCGCGGCCCTGCTGCTCGCAGTCTATCCGCCCGCGGCTTTGTTTGCGGTCGATGAGCGCGCGTATGCCTTGTGCGGATTGTTCGTCGCGATC
>JALYOB010000202.1 GCA_030857085.1 Acidobacteriota bacterium
GTGTACTGGACGACCATCGGCAACACGTCCTATTTCGCGGCTTTTGTCGCCGACGGCAGGATGGCCGTGATGAAGACCGATGGCACGGCCGCCGGCACGATCCGCATGACCGACAACGTCGGCCGTCCGGATCCGAACTCGGCGTGGCTTGTTGCCGTCGTGAATGGTCGCTTCATCTACGGCGGACTCGACGCGGCTGGCGATTCCCGAACGTTCGCGCTCGACCTCGCTGGAGGTGAGCCCGTTCAACTGAACCAAACCTCGGCGGGGTGGCTCGAGGACGGCGTCGTTCGCGACGGCAATTTCTATTTCAGCTGTTTCTTCTCGTCGAACGAGTCGGAGTTGTGCCGCACGGATGGGACGTTGGCGGGGACGGTCTCCGTCGATCTTCTGCCGGGTCCGAAAGGGTCGCTCACGTATGCGAACGAGAGGCGCATTTTCGGCACGAGTGACGGGATGTTTTTCATCGGCCGCACGGAGCTGGGAGTCGGCGTACATCGGGTCGATCGAACCGCGTCGAACCCGACGCTCATTTTTCCGCTGACGGAAACCGGCCTTCAGAATCGCATCCAACGGGCGACGGTCCTCGGCGATCGTTTTCTTTTCCACGCGCGCGCTGAAGGCGGTGAGCCGGACGCGTTGTGGGCGAGCGACGGCACGGCGGCAGGAACAAAGCGGCTGGCTCTCGTGCGGGGTTTCGACGCGCTCGGAGTGGTGGCGGGGAAGCTTCTCTTCGTGGGCGACAGCTATGGAGATGTCATCTGGGCAACTGACGGCACGCCTGAAGGAACATCGAAAACGGACATTCAGAATGTCCTCCCAGGCACGCTGCTCCACGCCGGAGCGGTGGTGGGAGACGAGCTCTTTGTGTTCTCGGACGGCACGGACGATGAGGCGCTCTTTGCGACGCGCGGCACCGCTGCGACCACCCGTAGGATCGCCGCCGTCAGCCACGGAGGGTTTCATAGTCGCGGCGAGGGGTTTGGTCTCGGCGGTCAGTTCTTTTTCCGGAACGAAGATGCGATCCACGGCAGCGAATTGTGGAAGACGAATGGCACGACGGCCGAACTGTTCGCGGACCTCCAGCCGGGCCCCGGGTCCGGGTTCGCGACGTGGAACGTGATGGTGAGGCCGGACGGCCGGGCGTTGATCGTCGGAAACGACAGATACACGGGCGTCGAGCCCTGGATCACGGATGGCACTGCCGCCGGCACGCACCTGCTCGCGAACGTGCACCCGGAAGATTCGATGAGCGGTTCGTCGCCATACTTCCTCGCATCGACGAACGGCCGTCTTTTCTTCACCGCGAGACTCGGCCCCGATCAAGCGTTTGGCGTCTCGGATGGAACGAGCAGCGGAACATCGGCCTTCATCGATCCGTCAGTCGACCCATACGAGGCGACCGCGTCGGCAGGACACTACTTCGTCGCGGCGACGTACTCACAACCGTTGGGCTTGTATGCGACGGACGGGACCGCTGCCGTGATGACATTGCTCCATCCGCAGCCGGCCACTTTGACTCCGGTGGCGAGAGGGGTCGTTTTTCAGGAAGGGAGCGCCACATCGCCGCGCGCCGTCTGGTTCTCTGATGGCACGATCTCAGGAACGCGTCTGCTGCGCCGGATTGCGCAGTCGCGCGCCGCGGCAATCGCTCCCGCAGGCGATCTCGCATGGGTGTTCGAGGAAGATCGTCTCTGGCGTACTGACGGCACGGACGCCGGGACGATCGACATTCTGGCTACGAATGGCGGCGGTTTCTACGCGGTGACGCGCATCGGCGGTGCGTTCTTGCTGTTGCGCACTGGCACTGCAGCGGGGGGAGAGCGCGCATACTCGTTGTGGCGTACCGATGGGCGATCGGGACTGACGCTGGTGAAAACGTTCTCAGACGCGTACGCGCCCGACTTCGTCGGCAGCACGAATCGATACACGGTGATCCGCGGGTGGACGAGGATGTATCGGAGCGACGGAACGGAAGGCGGCACGGTTGAATTGCCGGCATCGACGAATTGCAACTACGGTGACGCGTTGGGTGACGCAATCGTTTTCTCTTCCTACACACCTGGCTCGATCACCGTCTGGCGCACCGACGGCACTCCCGCGGGAACGACGAAGCTCGCAACGATGAAGTTCTTCGACGCGCAGCAGCAGACGAGATGTCTCGCGTTCACGACCTTCGGCGGCCGCGCGTACTTTTCCGGTTACGACTCCGTGCACGGATGGGAGCCATGGTCGACCGACGGCACGCCTGCAGGCACGCAGATGCTCGAGGATCTGTACCTTGGAAAATCGCATTCGTCGGCGGCATCGTTCACCGTCGCCGGCGACCACCTCTTCTTCACCGCCGCTACGCCGAACGTCGGCCGCGAGCTGTGGGCGATCGGCCCTCGCGGCGCTTCGGCCCGCCGCCGCTCCGTGGGGCACTGACGACGAAGGGCGGGAGGCCCTTCCGAATGCGCGCGTTGCGCCGGGTTCGAGCGCGTTTCGGTTCTGCAGCCGCGCGTTCATTCGCACACTATCGCGGCCGGTCGTCGTGCACTTTGAACGTCATTCTCCGCTCGAACACGCCGCCGACTGCGGATCCGCCGTCGCGGAGCGTGAGCTCCACTTGCGCGCGCTCGGCGAATTTCACGGCTGCCGCTGCGACCGCAGGCGAAACGTTCGTGCCCGGCGCGGCTTCGCAGACCAGCGAGCCGTCTTCCATCACTTCGCAAAGCACTGTGACTTCGGCCGGCTGTTTCAACTGAACCTCCGATCCGAAGCTCGGGGAGTACGGCTGCTTCTTCACCTTCACCTGCGCGAGATCGAGGCGGGGCGCCGAGCTCACGTTGACCGAGCGAAGATCCGCCGGTCCCATCTTCACCGGCACTTCGACCTCGTAAAGGCGCTCATCGTCGGGCGCGGGATTCGGGATTTTCGTTCGATAGTCCAGCGCCCAGTTCGCCGCCAGTGCGCGATAGGGGCTGGCATCCGGACCGCTATCGCAGTGTTCCACCTGGCCGGTGCCGGCGCGCATCGAACAGGAAATCGTGAACTGCAAGGTCTCTGACGGCGCGCCGATCTCCCTCAGGCTGCGATTGCGATACGAGATCGTCGGCTGCGCGAGAAGCCGGTCCGGCCGGAACAGATCTTTGTCGTCGAGCGCTTGCGCGCGGCCACGGATCGTCACCTCGATTCTGCACGTGCGCCCGCGGTCCCGAGCGTAATCGGCGCCCATCAGAGCCACGGGATCCTCCGCTCCTTCCGGCGCGTGCGAGGTGCGGACCCAGAACTGCTCCGGATCTTTGCGCATCGCTCGCTCGCGGTCGACGGTCCGCAGTTTTTCGGCAGCGCTGACGACGGCATCCGACGACGCGCCGGCGCGCACGCGCGTCTCTCCGTCCACCAGATGCCCCGGCTTGTGGAACGCTCCGAATGGACGCTCCAGCTCCGCGATGACGGCCAGCGTGCGCTGTTCGCATTCCGCAGCGTTTCGCACGATCGGGCTTGCCGCGAGCTCCCAGTAGGCTGCGCCGAGCGCGCGGGCGCCGATCGAAAGGTCGAATTCCGTTGCGGCGATGGTGACCGCGCGTGCGCCGCGAATCGTGTACGCGCGGCCCGTTTCCGCGTGGCGGTCGGTCACTGTCCATTGCGTTTGCGGCAATGCCTCGCGCGCGGCGTCCAGCGACATCCCGAAGTGCAGTGCGCCGAGTTGCAACCGCTCGTGGCGCTGCTGTTGCGCGTCCAGCGCGGACGCAAAAGCGAGCGTGAGCAGAAGCGCGAACCGAATCGGGACGGACATTGCGGCGATCTCTGTACCGCGCGTGCTGGCTACATCCCGCCCGCAGTCAGCGTCCGCGGCGCGCTGACGCGCAGCTTCTGTCCGGCGTGCAGCGTCGCATCCTTGCTCAGCTCATTCAGCTCGCGCAGTTCGTCGACGGTGAGGTCGTTCTTCTTCGCGATCGAATAGAGCGTGTCGCCCTTTTTGACGGCGTAAAAGATCTCTTCATCGTCGCTGTGCGCGAGAAGCGTTCCGAGCTCGCGGGCGCGGACGGGGAGGTAGATCGCGTCGCCTGCGCCGAGGCGGTCGTTCGCGTCGAGATTGTTCATCGCGAGGAGCGTCTCTTCCTTGGCGCCGAGGGCACGCGCGAGGCGGCGAAGCGAATCGCCTTCCTTGAGCTGGTAGGTGCAGAACTTCAGGTAGGCGTCGTCTTCGCGCATCGAATCGGCGCGGGCGAGCAGCGTCTCGGCCGCCTTCGACGGCACGCGGACGGATGCGCGTCCGGGAGGCACGACACCTCTGCGCAGAGCCGGATTCATTTCCTTCAGCAGATCCTCATCCACGCCAATCGCCTCGGCGATGTACGTCAGCGAGACAGGACCGCGGACGTCGACGATCTTCTCGTCGTGCTCGAGGATGCGTCCGAGGGTGAAGCCGTAGTTTTCGGGCTGACTGGCGATGAGGAGCGTTGCGAAAAACGTGGGGACGTAGCCGCGCGTCTCCTTCGGCAGGAGACCCGCGTCGGAGAGCTCCCAGAATGACGACATGCCCGACTCGCTGAGCGTGCGTCGCACGCGGCCCGGACCGCAGTTGTATGCGGCGAGGGTGAGCGACCAGTCGTCGAACATCCGATAGAGATCCTTCAGATACTTCGCCGCGGCGCGCGTGGAGCGTTCGGGATCGGCGCGTTCATCGACCCACCAGTCGACGCGCAGCCCGTACTCGCGCGCGGTGTCGGGCATGAACTGCCAGATGCCGTGCGCGCCGGCGCGCGAGGTGAGCGTCGGCATGTACGCGCTTTCGATGACGGGGAGATAGGCGAGACCTTTGGGGAGATTCTGTTCCGCGAGCGCTTTGTCGATCAGCTTCTTGTAGCGCGCCGAGCGAATGAGCGACGCCTGAATGCTGTCCTTCATGTCGACGCTGAACAGGCGCACGGCGGAGTTGATGGTGCGGTGTTCCGGGATGGGGATCGATGCCGCGGCTTCGAGATCGACGACCGGCGCGTCGACAGGAGCGTTCTTGCCGCTGCGCGCGACGATGTGCGCGTACGCGGCCTCGAGGTCTTTCTGAAACTGCTGCGCGTCGATCTGCGCGGAGACGCGCGGCGTGGCGGCGGGTGCGGCTGCCGCGGGAATCGGTGCGGTTTTCGGTGCCGGTGCCGAGCTCGCACAAGCCACCCCGTACAACGCCACAGCCATCAACAGCAACGTGTTGCGCATCGCGCTCCCCCTCGCATCCTTGCCCAGCCGGCGCCTCGCCGGACCGCGTTCAGGCCAGATCGATTTTCAGGTTGACCGAGACGGATTGGACGTCGGAGGTGTCACCCAGTTCCAGTTGCTGGTCCCGAGTGTCGATGACCCCCTGCTCTCCATCTTCGAACGCTAGTGTAACCCGAACCGATTTGACGCGCGGGAGGAGGTCGGCGGGGATCTGGAGGTGGAGCGTGCGGTTGATGTCGCGCTTCGGACGAAGCGAGTTGAGGTCGGCGAGGATGTCGCGTTTGGGGACGCGGGTGGTGGTGTTGGTGGCGCGTTTGCGCAGCGCCTCGAGCTCCGCCATGACGTCGACCGAGGAGCGGACCTTGACGGTCTTCACTTCGGGCTCCGGCTTCGGAGCTTCGACGGGTGCGGGGGCCGGCTCGGGTGCGGCGGAAGGGGAGGGGGCGAAATCGAATTCGGCTGCCGGCGCGACAGGCTCGGGTTCCGCGGCAGCGACCGACATTTCGACCGGTGCAGGGTCGGGCTCGACGACAGATGCGACCAGCGCTTCCGCGACGACTTCCGGCTCAGCAAGGGTGATCACCGGAGGCGGTGCGGGTGTTTCTTCGATGACCGGCTGCGGCTCCGGAACGGGCGCGTCGAGAATCATCCGCCGGTCGATGTGCGGCGCGGCGATCGTTGCGTCGGCGTCGAATGCCGCGGCTGCCGGTGATTCGTACGGCGCGGGCGCGGGCTCGGTCATCGTCGAAACGGCGGACGTGAATGAAGGTGCGGGCGAAGGTGCCGGTGCAGCAACGGCGGGCAGCGGCGTGTTGCCGGCCATCGTGCGCGTGTTGTCCTGCACTCGAAATTGTGCAGTGGTCCTCGCTGCCGGTTTGGCCGGTTCTTCTCCGGTCATGCGACGGCGCAGGGTACGGAGGGTGAGCTTCGAGATCACCTTCAGCGTCTCGAACACACCCACACCCGTGAACGCCACCGCTTCGACGTGTTCCGCTCTCCCCTCGGGATCGAGCGCGCGCACGAGAGTTTCGACCTCGACGATGTTCGGCAGGTCGCGCTTGTTGAGCTGCAGCACGAGCGGGATTTCGTCGAGATTCGTTCCGATCTCGGCGAGGTTCTCGCGCAGATTGCGGATGCTCTCGACATTCGCCTCGAGCATCGCGGTCTGCGAGTCGGCGACGAACACGATGCCGTCGACGCCTTTGAGCACGAGCTTGCGCGTGGTGTTGTAGAAGACCTGGCCGGGAACGGTGTAGAGCTGCAGGCGCGTCTTGAAGCCGCCGATCACGCCGACGTCGATCGGAAGCAGATCGAAAAAGAGCGTGCGATCGGTTTCGGTCTCGAGGCTCACCATCTCGCCGCGGCTGCCGGGCGAGGTCTTGGTGTAGATGTGATGGAGGTTGGTCGTCTTCCCGCAGAGGCCCGGACCGTAGTACACGATCTTCGCCGCCATCTGCATTGTTGCGTAATTGAAGAAGACCATCTAACCGGCTCCCAAGGGGCGACGATTATGCACCCCGTCGCCGGAGCTAGCAAAGAGCGAACCGGCGATCTCGGCAGCGAGAAGTTCGTAGATCTCTGCGAGTTGCGGCTCGTCGGCCAACGCCGCAATGTGCCGCTGCATCACTTCGGCATCGCGCCGCGACGCAGGTCCGGTGAAGCGTTGCGCTCCGTCATGGCGGCGCCAGTTTTCAATCGCCGAGAGCGCGAGCGCCACGAGATCTTCGCGCGCGTTGTCGACGCCGGCGCGCTGCATGAGCCGCTCGGAGATGTCGAGCGCCGCCGCAACGTAATTCGCGCCGAACACCGCCGCCGCGTGATAGAGCGCCTTCTGCTCCGGCGCCACTTCGCAGAAGCGCGCACCCACCGCGGTCGCGATCAGTTTCGCCGTCCGCTTGTGCTGCCCTTCGAACACGAGCAGCGTTCCTTCGAGGTCCGACGGCGTTCCCACCGGCGACAACGATCGCAGCGGATGCAGCGAAAACCCATCCCGCACGCTCAACAACGCCCCGCTCGCATGAAACACCAGCGCCTCGGAATCGGGGATCGCAGCAGCGACGCTCGCAATCGCGCGATCGCTCACCGCAATGAGCAAGAGCTCCGATTCGTGCGCGAGATCGGCGAGATCGAGACGCGACGTTTCGAGCAATTCGGCAATCCGGCTCTGCGACTCATCGCGCAGCCAGACGCCGGACAAAGGCCAGCCGATCCGCTTCCACGCGGAGCCAAAAGCCCATGCGGCACGACCGCCGCCAAGGATGCCGAGGCGCATAATGCGTTGCGTGTGGCGCGTTGCGAGTTGCCAGAGCCGTGTCGCCCGGGCGAAACTGCCCTGGCAACTCGCC
>JALYOB010000203.1:0-1412 GCA_030857085.1 Acidobacteriota bacterium
AATGGAGGCCTGCAGCGTACGGGTGGCGCGGCGGGAGGTATAGAACGCACCGTCGCCGAGGAACTTCTCGAACGTCAATCCATGCGCACGCGTAATGTCGGCGAGCTCGCGCTGAAAATCGAGCATTTGCCGGTACGAGCTCTGTTCCTCTCCTTTGCCGCCGCGCGCGATCTCGCCGAGGGTCTCGGTGAAGGACGTGATGTCGTACACGAGCCCATAGCGATAGACGATCGGCTCGACGACGCCGCGACGGCCGAAATTCATCGGGCGAATGGCGCGCGAGTAAATCTCTTCCTTGCCGTCGTCGGAAACGTTCTCTCCTTCAGGCGTGGTCGTCATCCAGAGAATGCCCCGACGGAGCGATTGGACGACGAACAGTTCCAGCAGCTTGCGCGCGGTGGTTTCGAGCGTCGAGAGCGCGGTCGGCGCAGTGAACGAAGGATGTTCCGCGAGCAATTGCCACACGCGCTGATCGAGCAGCGCCACCACAGGCGGCGTTGCGGAGTCGGGGTAGCCGAGGAGTGCGACCGCGCGGCGGAGAATACGGTCGCGGCTGAGAAGATCGCTCGCCGAGGTGCGTAATGCCTCGAACGACGTGCGGAAGGCGTTGTAATCGCGGCGCAGATATCCCTGCAGGTACGCCCGCAGCTCGCGCAGATCGGGACTGACGAACTCCTCGGCCGCAATGAGCGGATTCTCGAGGATCACCTGCACGAACCCGCGCACCGGGATCGTGTCGCGAATCATCCCCGCCCACTTGTTGAACATCGCGTACTTGAGGCGATCCGCTTCCTCGCGCGGGACGCCGCCCTGCATCGCGCTGCGATGGAACTTCGCGAATTGTTTCGAGAGCTGGTGCGTGTGCAGCAGCCAGAACACCGAGTGGTAGTCGGCGAGCACGCTCGACTCCTCGGCATTCTTCGCGAGCTTCACCACCTGCTCGCGGTACGCGCTGAGAAGATCGCGCGAGCGGGCGGTCTCCTGGCCTTTCTGCACGAGCTGCTCATCGAGCCACCTGCCGAGGCGCGTTTCGAGCTCGTCGACGCTCGCCGATTTGGTGAGCGGGAAGCCGTAACCCTTCGGCTCGAGCTCGTCGAGCAGGAAAATTTTTGCCGGAACGGGGAGGAGGTCGGCCGACGCGCCGACAGCGTCCGTGAGGAATTGACGAAGATCGATGTTGCGCCGGAAGGGGAACGCTTCCTGACGTTGCCTGAGGAACTGGATCAGATTCTCGTGCACCGCGAGCGCGACCGTGCGGTTCTCGTGCCGCCTTCCGCGAACTCGGCAGCAAACTTGAATGGGGTCGGCCTTGGCCGTACGGCCCAGCATTCGGCATTCACCCGTTATCGACACAATTCGGAGGCTTCAAGCGTGCGTAGACCAGTGGTCGTGCTTCTGCTCGTTGCGATGGG
>JALYOB010000203.1:1422-7519 GCA_030857085.1 Acidobacteriota bacterium
GGCGCGTGGTCTGTCGCCGCGCAGATGCCGGCTACCGCGACGAGTCTCGACCTCGGCGTGCGCGCTTTCCGGGCGGGCGACTACCCGACGGCCATCGTCGCGCTGAGCGCCGCCGCGAACGAGGCGCTGCTGCCGGAGGCGTTCGAGAACTACGTCGCGACCGGACACTTTGCGGACTTGCAGCAGTTCGAGACCGCACTGGTGTATCTCGCCCTCTCGCAGTTCCGGATGAATCACGAGGACGACGCGCGCGCGACGATTCATCGTCTGCTCGATGCGGAACGGCTCGTGCCGACGTATGCGAATCTGCCGCTGCAGAACGACGCGACCGACTTCGAGACGCTGGTCGCGGCGCTGGTGCCGGACGCGCAGCTCGCGCCCAATACCTTGCTCGCGGCCGACGATCCGTCGCGCGCGCTTCCCGCGGTGCGTCCGCTCGCGCAGCCTGCGACCGACGGGGAACGCGCCGCACGTCAGCAACTCGTGGAGACGTTCCGCATGCGCGAACAGGATCGCGCCGCGGGAACGCAGCTCGCGACCTCCACGCCAACCATCACCGAGGTGCCGCCGGCTACGACCAGCAGCGTGGCGACTGCGACACCTTCACCGACCGACGCGGAAATTCGCGCGGAAGCCGACCGCCGCGTTGCGGCTGCAGAAGCCGAAGCGCAGCGCCGCATTGCCGCGGCCGAGGAAGAAGCGCGTCAGCGCATTGCGGCGGCGGAGGAACAGGCACGGCGCGATGCCGCTGCGCAGGCGGCTGCCGAATGCGCCGCATGTGCGCAGCGCGAGCGCGAACGCGCCGCAGCCGAAACGGTGATTCCGCAGACGACGCAAACGGCGCAGACGCCCGTTCCGCAGGAACCCGCGGCCTCCGAGCGGCCCGCGCCGGTGCTGACGATGCCGACGCTCGCCACCACCACCGCCGCCGGTGATCGCAACGCGCTGACGACGCTGCGCGAGGCGGAAGGCTTCGCGGAAGCAGGGCAGTTGCAGGAAGCGGCGTCGCGTTTCGCGGACGTCGCGCGGTCGCAGAACGTCTCCCGCGAAGTGCTCGCGCAGGCGGCGATCGGCCTCTATCGCGTCGGTGAATATCGCGACGCAGCGGAGGCGTTCCGGCGCATCGGCACCTTCGGGCGCGGCGAGGAAGACCTTCGTTACTACCACGCGGTCGCCCTTTATGAAGTCGGCGAATACGAGGCGGCCGAGCGCGAGCTCAATTGCGCGCTTCCCTATATCCAGTTGACCGAGGACGTCGAGCGGTATCGCCTGAAAATCGAGCAAACGGCTGCAGTCACCAACGTGAGGAAGTTCTAACTCCAACCCCCATCCCCGAAACATGACGGAACAGACCCGGCGCAACGTTCTTCGATACGGAATTGCCATCGACCTGGTGATTCTGGCCGCGGGCATTGGCCTGCTGCTGCCGGATTCGCCGACGACGCTGGCAGTCATCTTCGCGTTTGCGACTGCGCTCTCCGTCTGGAGGGGAGGGTGGAAGGGCGGCTTGACGGCCGGCGTGCTCTCCCTCTTTGCGCTCGCCGGTCTCTTCTCCGACGTCGTCCAGCCGCTCCACCTCGCGCTCTTTGCCGTGCTCGCGACCGTCGCCGCGTTCGCCGTCGCGATTGCGACGCGTCCGCGTCTGTTCATTCAGGCCGCTGCTCCCGCGATCGCCGCCGCGGCCGCGCCCATCGCCGTTCCGCACGAAGAAGAAGCGGAAGAAGAGGAAGAAGAAACGTTCGCGCAGAAACCGCTTGCGCGCAGCGAGCTGGCGGAAGTCGTTCCGATGCGCGAGGAGCCCGCCGCGGAACCAGCGGCGCAACCGCTGCACGAGTCGCACAACCGCAAGCGCAAGCGGCGCAAGGAACAGCGTCGCGAAGAAGAAGAGCGGAAGCGTGCGGCGCAGGCGCGCATCGCATCCGAACGTGCGGCCGCGGAGGAAGCGCGCCGCCGTGCGGAGCTCGAACGCCGCCGCGCCGAAGAAGAACGCGCGGAAGCGCAGCGCCTCGCGACTGAAGAGCAGGCACGCATTGCCCGCGAGCTCGAAGAGCGGCTCGAACGCGAACGCGCCGCGGCCGAAGAAGCCCGTCTGCGCGCGGAAGAAGAGCGTCAGGCGCGCGAGCGCGAAGCAGCCGAGCGCGAGGCGGCGGAACAGCGCGCTGCCGAAGCGCTGCGTCTGGCCGAGGAAGAACGGCAGCGCGTGGAACGCGAGCGTGCGGAAGCGGAGCGCCTCGAAGCAGAACGCCTCGCCGCCGCCGAAGCGTTGCGTCTCGCGGAAGAAGAGCGGCAGCGCGTCGCGCGCGAGCTCGAAGAGCGTCTCGAAGCGGAGCGCAAAGCGGCAGCCGAGGCGTTGCGCCTCGCCGAAGAAGAACGCGCCCGCGTCGCACGCGAGCTCGAAGAACGGCTGGCCCGCGAACGGGAAGAAGCCGAACGGCTGGCCGAAGAACGCCGCGCGGCCGAGGAAGCGCGGCTGCGCGCCGAAGAAGAACGGGCGCGGCTCGCACGCGAGCTCGAAGAACATGCCGCGCGCGAACGGGAAGAAGCACAGCGCGCTGCCGCACTCGAAGCGGAGCGCGTGCGGATGCAGCAGGAGCTCGAGCAGCGCGCGAAAGAACGCGAGCTCACGCAGCAGTTGCTGGAAGAACAGCGCCGCGTCGCCGAGGAAGCGCGCGAACGTGCGGAAGCAGACCTGCAGGAGCGGCTCGCACGCGAGCAGCGCGAACTGCACGAGCGGCTCGAAGCGGAACGGCAGGCGGCGGAAGAAGATCTGCGCCGCCAGCTCGCCTCCGAACGCGAGGCGATGCGCGCGCAGGCGGAAGAAGAACTGAACGCGGCGCGCGAGCGCGCCGGACAGGAGCTCGCGGTCGAACGCGAGCGGATCGAGAAGAGCGCGAACGAGCGCATCGCCGCAGCGCAGCGCGCGGCTGAAGCGGCGACGTCGAACGTGCCGCCTCCGATGCCCGCGCGCGAAGCCCGCGCCGCGTCCACCGAATCCCGCTCGTCACTCCTCGGCACGATCAGCGGCTGGTTCAAACGCGAGCAGCCGCCGCAGCGCACCGTCAATCTGAAATCGAAGCGCGTGGCGTCGAATACCACCTCCACGGGCACGCGCCGTCCTGCCGCGCCGTCGGCGTCTGTCGCATCCGCCGCAGCACGCAAGCCGGTGCCGACTGCGACCAAGCCGCGGCTGCTGCTCATCGAACGCCGCCGCGCGACCGCCGACACCATCGTGCCGAAGCTGCGGCAGCGCAACACGGACGTGGAAGTAGTCGAGCGCTGGGTCGACGCGGTCGACGAGATCTTCCGCTTCCGCCCCAGCGCGATCTGCCTCGACATCGAACATCCGGAGTTCGAGAAGATCCATCGCACGCTCACCGACAAAACGTCTAAGCTGCCGATCATCCTCACCGGACGCTCCACCTCCTCGCTTCCGCCGACGGCGCGCTACGCTGCGTTCGTCCCGCGGCCGTATGACATCGACGAGCTGACGCGGCTCGCGCAGCTCGCGTTCGGACGTCCCGAGGATCTGCTGGCCGAGCAGTCGATGCCGCGCAGCGCGCCGAAACCGGCGGCGCACGTCAGTGCACCGCAACATGTGCAGTCCCACGCGCCGCATCCGCCGCAGCCGGTGCACCGGCCGGCGCCGCGTCCGGCTCCGCCAGCGGCGCCGTCGCAGACGCAGCAGAGCGCCGTCACGCCGATTCCGCTCTCGCCGGTCGAGGTGATCGTGCCGGTGCGGACGGACAAAGAGGCGACGAACGAGACGTACGAAGTGGTCTGCTTCTCGTGCCGCGCTGCATTCAACGCGGTGGAGTCGGACTGGTGCAGCTGCCTGGCGAAGGAGCGTTCGCTCGTCTGCACGAACTGCCTCTCCTGCTTCTGCAAAGCTCCTCCCGCGTACAAAGAGAAGTTCTGGGTGGAGGCGCCGCCGCGGCTCTTCGAGCGCAAGACCGCCGAGGCGCGCCGGCAGGATGGATCGCTTCCGCACAACCCGCCGAAGGATCAGGTGGTCCGTCCGCTCGTCCTCACCGTCGAAGACGACGAGGAAATCCAGGCCATCGTCAACCGCGTCTGCTCCAACCTCGGATACGGCTTCATCTGGGCCGGCAATGGCCAGGACGGCCTCGAGATCGCGCGCGAGTACAAGCCGAACCTCATCCTCTCCGACGCGTTCATGCCGAAGCTCGACGGCCGCGAGATGTGCCGCATCCTGAAAGAAGAGCCGATCGGCGCCGACATGCGCATGATCGTGATGACCGGCCTCTACACCGATACCAAGTACCGCAGCGAGGCCGTCAAACGCTTCCATGTCGATGACTACATCGCCAAGCCGGTGGCGATCACGGACCTCATCAACCTGCTGCAGAAACACCTCGAAGGAGTGACCGGTCTGCCGGCGCAGGAAGACCTGCACGAACTGCATCGCAAGGAGTTCGATGCGGAGAGCAACGGCGCGCTCGACGACCTGCCGCCGCTCGAGTTCAACGAGAATGAGATTCCGCTGTCGGACATCCTGACCAACGCGCCTGCGCCGCGGCGGCAGGAGCACCGCGGCGATCACTACGACGTCGCCTGCTTCAACTGCCAGCTCACGTTCGATGCGACGCGGGCGGAGTGGTGCAGTTGCGTCGGCCGCGACAACACGCTCGTCTGCGAGCATTGCCACGGCTGCTTCTGCAAGGCTCCGGCTGCGTATCGCGAGCGCTTCTGGATCGACGCGCCGCCGTCGCTGTTCGAGCGGAAGATGATCGGCTCGAAGCGCAACCTCAATTCGAGCAGCAATCCCTCGCCGAGAGAAGTGAAGCGGCCTCTGATCCTGCTCGTTGAAGACGACGAGAACGTGCAGCTCATCGTGCGCACGGTCGTCTCGAGCATGGGGTACGGCTTCGTGGTGGGGGCGAACGGGCAGGAAGGGTTGTCGCTGGCGCGCGAGTATCACCCCGACCTCATTCTGTCCGACGCGTTCATGCCGAAACTCGACGGCCGCGAGATGTGCCGTCTGCTGAAAGAAGATCCGATGACTGCCGGTGCGAAGGCGATCATCATGACGGGGCTCTACACCGACCGCAAGTATCGCAACGAGGCGCTCGACTACTTCAAGGTCGACGACTATGTTGCGAAGCCGCTCGCGGTCGACGATCTGATCAAGCTGTTCAAGAAGCATCTGCCGCAGGAAGTGACCACCACCCATTGACGGGTCTGGCTCACGGTCTGCAAGCGCCGAGTTCGTCTCATTCCATGAAGCTGTTGGCCCGCGGGCCGGTCCGCCTTCTCCTGCTCGGAACTGCAGTGACGACGATGCTCGTGGGAGCGTCGGCGCCGCTCAATCCGCTCGTCGTGCGAACGCCGTCCGCACGGGGAACGGTGCCGGTGGATTGCGATCAGAGTCTCAGTCCCACGCCGCCGCAGCGCGTCGAACAGCGCGACATTCGCGACATCCCGCTGCCGCAGGCCGAGCCGGCGGAGGCAGTTGCGCCGCCGAGCACCTCGCTCCGCACCGCTCTGCAAGCCACACAGAATGCGCTGGTGCGCAACGATCGTCCCGAGTTCAATCGCAGCCTCGAAACCGCGCGCTCGATTCTGCTGCACTATCCCACCGGCGCGGAACGCCGCACGGGGGAGGAACTGCTGCGGATCTACGACGCGGCCGCGCGATTGTGGGACGCGCAGTTTCAGTCGCCGTTCTTCGACGAGACCGCGCCCGAGTACGCGCTCGTGAGCGGTTATCCCGGATATGCGGAAGCCGTGCGCCGCAGCACGATCACCGATGCATCGGGACGCCGTTTCTATCCGGCCGCGGAGTCGCGTGAGTTTCTCGCGCGCATCGCCGCCGATCGTCTGCGCGGCATCGGCATCGCGACGCCGCCGCCGCGCGTCGCGCGCTCGAACCGTCCGGCGACCGAACCGGCCACGCCGGACGTGACGCCCACGACCCGTCCGCGCAAGACGACGCAAACGCGCGAGACGATCGCCCGCAATACGCCCGCGCCTGCGCCTTCAACCACGACGACGGCGACGACGACGAAACGCAGCACGCGCGCGACGACGCGGCATCCCGCATCGACGCCGGCGCGGGCGCATGCGAGCAGCGCGAGCT
>JALYOB010000660.1 GCA_030857085.1 Acidobacteriota bacterium
GGCCGGCCCTCGTGCTTGCGGGTCTCGGCATCTCTGTCGTCACAGGCGTGGTCGCTGGCGTCGTGCCGGCATGGCGCGCCTCGAAGCTGCCGCCGGTGGAGGCGTTGCGCTATGAATGAGGTGCGGCAATGACGGAAGTGTTTTTTGCCGCGCGTGAGAACGTGCGCTTTGCGCGCATTGCGCTCGCCTCGCACAAACTGCGGTCCGGATTGACGGTGCTGGGCATCGTGATCGGTGTGACCACGGTCATCGCCATGGTCTCGATCATCGAAGGCTTCAACAACAACATCGTCAAGAATTTTCAGGCGTTCGGCGCGACGCTCGTGCAGTTCCAGAAATACGACCCGAAATTCGGGCCGGGGGAGCGGGACGAGTCGGAGAGGCAGCGCAAGAACCTCACTTATGAAGATGCCGTGGCCATGAAGGCGCTCTGCCCCTCCATGCTCGCAGTGTCGCCCGAGCGCTATACGTTCTCCGGCGAGGGTCCTTCGATCGATGTGATCTACAACGGCGAACAGGCCACTCCGGATACGCTCGGCGGTACGACCAGCGACTATCCGATCGCGAACAATCATTTCGTGAGCGAGGGCCGCTTTTTCACCGAATCCGACGTTCGCCGCTCCGCCTCCGTCGTCGTCCTCGGCAACAGCATCGCCGACGCGATCTTTCCGCACGTCGATCCGATCGGGAAGACGGTGACCATTGCCGGTCACAAATTCATGGTCATCGGAATCCTGGAGAAGCAGGGGGCGACGATGTTCGAGTCGACCGATTCGCACGTCCTCATTCCGCTGACCACGTTCGACAGTGTGTTTCCCGCGATCAAACGCGACCGCGGCGTCAACATCGCCACGGTGCCGAAGAAGCCGGAGTGGGTCGATCGCATTACAGAAGAGGGGACGGCGGTTCTGCGCGCGCGGCGCAAGGTGCCGTTCAATAAGCCGAACGATTTCGGGATCATGACCCCCGACAAGCTCATTGGGAACTTTCGCGCCATTACAGGCGGCATTACGCTGGCGATGATTTTCATTTCGTCCATTGCGCTGCTCGTCGGCGGCGTCGGCGTCATGAACATCATGCTGGTCTCCGTGACCGAGCGGACGCGCGAGATCGGCATCCGCAAAGCGATCGGCGCCGTCCGGCGCGACATCGTGCAGCAGTTTCTCGTGGAGGCGATGACGCTCTCCGGAATCGGCGGCGTCATAGGAATCGCACTGGGACTGGCGATTGCGGCGCTCGTGCGCGCGATGGAGTGGCTGCCGACGACGACCCCGATCTGGTCGATCGTCGTCGGCCTGGTCGTTTCCGTGTCGATCGGATTGTTCTTCGGGATTTACCCGGCGTACAAGGCCGCGCGACTCGATCCGGTGGAAGCGTTGCGGTACGAGTGACTGGAGCAGTACCTCGGAGTACCTCGGTACCTCGGAGTACCTCGCGTCAGCGCCGAGGTACTCCGAGGAACTCCGAGGATCTCCGAGGTACCCGAGGTACTCCGAGGAACTCTAAATCCCCCCCGTCCTGAATCGCACGAACGTATAAATCCCCTGCGGCTTGTGCCCATAGACCTCTTCGAGCTCGCGGGTGCGGGTGCGGTAATCGACATTGACGCCGACGCCGAGGCGGTAATTCGGGCCGGCGGTGAAATCGAAGAGATAGCCGGCTGTGTAATGCGTCGCGGTGCGCACTGTGGCGACGGCGGGCGGCGGGGGGAAGGGGAAGCCGGCGGGGCGGTCCATGTGCTCCACGCGCGCCATGAACGTATTGCGCGAGCCGCGCATCGCGAGCTCGAATCCGTATGCAGTCTCCGGGAGGCGCGCAACGCGTTCGTCGTATTCGCGCCGCGTCCACAATGCGGTGACGGCGACCATCGGGCCGCCATAGGTCACCGAGGCGCTGGTGATGTCGCGCTGTGCGAGCTCTTCGCCGAGCTCGCCGCGTGAATACTGCAGTGCGAGGTTCGGAGTGGGGGTGAGCGTCACGCGTGCGGAACGCGAATCGATGTCGCCGGTATCGAGCTCTGTGTGATCGCCGGTGGTCGTCGCGTCGTGAAACACGCTCGCGTCGACCGACAGCCAGCGGGTTGCGAATCCTGCGGTGATGACGCTGGTCGAATCAGCGTACGTCTCGGCAATGTCATACGAGAAAGGCGCCTCGGCGAAGTCGACGCCGGACGAGCGCAGTTGCGCGGGCGCAGTGCCGAGGGCCGGCTGTCCGACCAGTGCGCCATAGGCGTGGAGCAGCGTGGAGGCGGTGGGGCGCCAGCCGATCTGCACGCCTGCCTCGCCGAACAGATCCTGGCCGCGCATGCGATTGACGAGCTGCGCACCATTGTTCTCCGCGCCGACGTACTGAAAGATCTGCGGATAGGTGTCGTCGATCGTGTAGGGCTCGAGCGAGACGCGCCCGCGCACCAGAACGAAGCCGCGATCGCCGAGGTCGCGCTCGAGACCGGCGGTGATCCAGTTGGTCGAAAAGACGTCGTTCTCCTGCTCTTCCGGCCCGGTCTGGCTGACGTACGTGACGTGCGCATCGAAGCCGTGAAAGAACGTCCAGCCACCCGCACGCGATGCAACCCACGGCGTGTTCATGCCGGTGTGCGGCGTCGTGCCCGAGATCGTGCGCAGCGGATCGGTGGCCTGCGCAAATGCGGCGGTCGAGAGGAGCAGAGTGAGAGCGAGAGCGATACGACTGGTCATGGGGCCGCGCGGTTGCAACAGATGGGCCTGTTGGAAGTGGCGAGTAGCGAGTGGCGAGTCGTGGGGGCCTCGTGTCATCCCGAGCCGCCGCAGCCGCGAAGCGGCGGAGGACGGTCGAGGGATCCCCCGCCGACGGAGCGAGCCTCGCGCTGAATGAAGG
>JALYOB010000661.1 GCA_030857085.1 Acidobacteriota bacterium
GCGGAACAGCGCCGCCGCGATCGCGAGCTGAATGCGCGAGAGCTCGCCGCCGGACGCGATGCGCTGCATCGGCTTCGGCTCTTCGCCGCGATTCGGCGCGATGAGAATCTCGATGCGATCGACGCCGTCGGGCGACGGTGCGGCCTCGCTGATCGCCACCTTCACCGTCGTCCGCTCCATGGCCAGATCATTGAGCTCTTTCTGGATCGCCTGCTCGAACGCGCGCGCCGCTTTTTTGCGCGCGGCGGTCAGCTTGTCCGCCGCTTTGCGGAACGCGAGCAGGCGCGAAGCTTCGGCCTGCTGCAGTTTCTCGACGCTGGCCTCGTAGTCGGCGAGGCGCTCGTACTCATCCTGCGCGCGGCCGAGGTGCTCGAGGACGGCTTCGATGGTGCCGCCGTACTTTTTCCTGAGGCGTTCGATCGTGACGAGGCGATCTTCGATCTGCTCGAGGCGCGCCGGATCGAGACGCACGCTTTCGGAGAGATTGCCGAGCGTGCGGCCGAGATCCTGGAGACGATAGAGCACGTCCTGGAGCTCGCCGGAGAGCGATTGAATCTCGTCGATGTGTTTCGCGAGCGGCTGCAGCACATGCAGGGCGCGGCCGAGCTGCGCGATCGCGGAGCTCTCGTCTTCATCCACTAGCTGATACGCGCCGGAGGTCGCCTCGATCATCTCGCGGGCATGGCTGAGAATCGCCTTCTCGCCGCGCAGCGATTCTTCTTCGGCAGGGTCGAGTTTCGCGGCGGAGATCTCGTCGAGCTGGTACTTGAGCAGATCGAGCCGCAGCGTGCGATCGCGTTGCGCCTCGGTCATTTCCTGCAGCTGATCGGCGGCGCGTTTCCACTCCTCGTAGGAGGCGCGTGTGGCGTCGAGGAGCGCCTCCTGCGCGCCGTATTCGTCCACCAGCTCGCGATACGACTGCCCCGCCACGCGCTGATGCGACTCGTGCTGGCCGTGGATTTCGAGCACGGCATCCATCGCCGAGCCGAGCTCGCGCACCGAAAGGGGCGACCCATTGACGAGCACGCGTGCGCGTCCGCCGGCCGCGATTTCGCGCCGCACGATGAGCTCGATCGCGCCGTCATTCGCGTCGCTGTCGATGCCGAGCGCATCCAGTTGCGTCCGCACCGCCGCAGGAAGATGAAACACCGCCTCGGCCGACATGCGGTCGCTGCCATGCCGGATCATCTCGCTCGATCCGCGCGCGCCGCTCAGCAGTTCGAGCGAGTCGATCAGCAGCGATTTGCCCGCGCCCGTCTCGCCGGTGAGGACGTTCAACCCCGCGCCCGGCTCGATCGCAAGCTCCTCGACGATCGCCAGATTTCTGACCTTGAGGTAGGTGATCACGTTCGGGGAAAAAGTGTACCTCGGCAGGGGTTGTCGGTTCTCGGTTGTCCGTTTGGTGTCGGGTGTCGGGTGTCTGGGCCTTGTCGCCTGGACCGCATGTGCGGATGACGGCACGGCCGCGCGCGGGCACGCACCTCGCTAACAATCAGCCTCATGAAAAAGCAAATCGCTGCCGCGATGGTGGTGTTCGTCGTCGCGATCGGGTGTTCGAAGCAGGAAGCGAAGCAGGCGGGGGACCGGGCGAAGGATGCGGTCTCGAATGCGGCTGACAAGGTGAGCGACGCGATCGACGTCGCGGTGCCGATCGGCGATCGCGATGATCCGAAGGCGCGCGAGCGCGAGCGGTTCGATGAGCAGTGGCGTCAGCTCGAGTCGATCCGCAAGGCGCAGGCGGTTCAGGCGCAGCAGCAGCAGGCCGCGCAGCAACAACAGCAGCAGAACGTGAACGTGAAGTTCGTCGCCAACGCGAAAGAGTCGTTCAAAGGACTCGATGCGAATGCGATCAACAACGCACCCATCGCAGTGCCGATCCGCGGCGACGTCGCCGGTCCGTCGGTGCTCAAAACGCAGGTGTATCTCGACCGGCTGAACTTCTCGGTCGGTGCGCTCGATGGCCGCTGGGGACGCAATTCGTCGATCGCATTGTGGTGGTTCCAGCGCACGCGCGGCATCAATGCGGCCGATGCGGGTGCGCTCGACGAGCCGACGTTCCGCGCGCTCGCGAACAGCGCCGGCGGCGTGCCCGCGCTCGTGCAGCACGCGCTCACGGAAGAAGAGGTGACGGGGCCGTTCGTCACGATCCCCGAGGATGTTTACGACAAGCAGAAGCTCGACTGCCTCTGCTACGAATCGCTGAAAGAGAAGCTCGCGGAGCAGTTCCACACGACGCAGGAGTTTCTCGACCAGCTCAATCCGGAAGTGAAGTTCGGCGATCTCAAAGCGGGCGATCAGGTATGGGTGCCGAACGTGCGCACGGCGTTGACCGAAGATCGTCCGGACATCGCGCGCGTGCAGGTTTCGATTCGCGGCAACACGTTCAATGCATTCGACGCGAACGGCAATCTGGTGTTCCACGCGCCGACCACGCTCGGCTCCAAGTACGACCCGTCGCCGAGCGAGACGGTGGAAGTGAAGAAGATCACCTTCAAGCCGCACTTCCACTACCAGCCCACGCTGTTCCACGAAGTGCCGGACAGCGATCCGGAAGCGAACCTCGCGCCGGGTCCGAACTCGCCGGTGGGCGTGGTGTGGGTCGCGCTGTCCAAGCCGCACTTTGGCATTCACGGGACGTCGGACCCCGACTCGATCGGGTATGCGTCGTCGCATGGATGCGTGCGACTGGCGAACTGGGACGCGAACGATGTCGCGCGCAGGTTGAAGCCGGGCGTGCAGATCGAGTTCGTGGATACACGAGGGGCGACGCAGACGGCCTCGCAATAGCCAGCGCGAAGCTTTGGAGTGCGGCGACGCCAGTCGCCGCTTTTACTGTTGTGGGCAAGGAGTGAAAG
>JALYOB010000204.1 GCA_030857085.1 Acidobacteriota bacterium
CACCGACAACCGACAACCGACAACCCCTAACGGACAACGGACAACCACCCCCACCCGCTTCTGTGCGCTCCATCACTCCCATCCCGCCGAGCCTGCTGCATCATCCGCCGCCATGAAAAACCTCTTTGTCGTTGGATTGCTATCGGTGTGTCTTGTTGCAGGCAGCGTTGCGGGTGCGGGCGACGTGCTGCAGCAGTTGGGGTATTCGAAACAGGAGGCGGCGAGTGAGACGGTCTTCTCCGTTGCCGTCGGGCAGTTTGGATTGAAGGATCATGCGCGCGGCGTGTTGCGCGCCGCGTCTCCGGAAATGCGCGCGGCGATGGTCGAGCAGGGTCTGATCTGGGTCAAGGCGTACGTCGCCACGCCGCAGTTCGCGCAGGCGTACGAGCAGTTCCGCAATGAGAACAAGCCCGAGCCGTTCAATGAAGAAGGCGCGAGCGCCGAAGACATCGCACAGGCGCGGAGGCAGTACAAGGAAGATCTCGCGATGTGGAACGAGAACTACCCGCCCATGAACGTCGCCATCAAAACGCGCCTGCGCGACTTTCTCGCCGAGAGCGCGAACATCGACTACAACGCCAAACTCGTCCGCAGCGGCACGCAGATGCGCTTCGCCAACGCGCGCTACGAAAGCGAAATGTCCGGCGACGCCAAGCGCTGCTATCGCGCCGGAAAACCGGCGGTGGATCGAGCGCGCGCGTTCGCGCAGGCGTGGCTGAATGAGTTGAAGTAGCGAGTGGCGAGTGGCGAGTTGCCAGGGCGGCTTCGCCTGGGCGATCACGCGCGCGGACTTGACGATTCGGTAACGCTGTACCGCCCGGGCGATGCTGCCCGGGCAACTCACTACACGCCACTCGCCACTTCATGAGAGAGTCCCCCCGACAAAAAGGAGGACTCCCCATGCGCTTGCGCATCACGGTCATTGCGTGGCTTGCCGCATCGTTCATCGCGGCGACTGCACACGCGCAGTTCTTTCCGTATCCGGTTCAGAAGCGAACGCTCGCGAACGGGCTGGACGTGGTGGTCATCGAGACGCCCGAGTTCAAGGACGTCGTCTCGTTCAACACCCTCATCATGGCCGGCTCGGGGCGCGAGAACGAGAAAGGGCGCACGGGGCTCGCGCACCTGTTCGAGCACATCATGTTCCGCCACCTGCACGACACGCCGCAGGCCTACGACCCCGCCATCGCCGCCATGGGCGCGTTCAACAACGCGTTCACCTGGTATGACATCACCTACTACTACCCGCTCACGTTCCGCGCGAACCTCGATCGCCTCGTCGCACTCGAAGGCTCGCGCTTCCGGAACCTGACGTACAGCGAACGGGTGTTCCGCACCGAGGCGGGCGCGGTGTATGGCGAATACCGCCGCAATGCATCCGATCCCGGCCTGCGCCTCGAAGAAACGCTCGGCGATCTGATGTACGGGCCGGCACACGGCTACGGACACTCGACCATCGGCTATCTCCCCGACGTCAAAGACATGCCCAACGCGTACAAGTCGGCGCAGCGTTTCTACGACGACTACTACCGTCCGAACAACGCCATCATCATCGTCTCCGGCGACGTGCGCGCGGCGGACGTCTTCACCGCGGTCGAACGCGAGTTCGGCGCATGGAAGCCGAAGAAAACGCCCGAGCAGCCCGATCCGAAACCGATCGACGGTCCGAAGAAACGGCACGAGGTGTGGGAGTCCGACATCCCGCCGCGCGTCCTCGTCGCGTACATGATTCCGCCGTACGTCCCCGGCTCGAGTGAAGCCGGCGTGATGGAAGTGATGGGCGAGCTGATGGCAGGCGAAACCTCGCCGCTCTATCGCCGCCTCCGTTACGAAGAGCAGGTCGCCTCGGCGTTCAGCGTCGACAACAACTCCTCGGTCGGCTTCGACGCGCGTCCGCTCAGCGCCTACGTCACCGTGGCCAAGGAGAAGTACGACGCGCAGGGCCGCGCGCTTCTCGATCGCATCGATGCCGACGTCGCATCCGCATTCGAAGGGTTGTCGACGTTCTCGTCGCAACCCGATGCAGCGAAGCGCCTCGATGCGATCAAATCGCAGCTGCGCTACGATGTCCTCTCCTCGTTCAACTCGCCGGCGAACATCGCGCAGAACTTCGCCACCTACTACCGCCTCAATCGCAATCCGCAGGTGCTCGAGCAGCTCGCGCAATCGATCGCCAATCTGACTCCCGCCGACGTCGATGCTTACGCGCGCAAATACTTCACGCCGAAGAATCGCGTGAGCATCACGCTAGCGGGCAAGGGAGGTGCGAAGTGAAACGGCTGATTCTTCTTCCGCTCATCGCGACGATGTTCGCCTGCGCGACGACCACGCCCACGGTCGTCGACGAAGGCGCGGGCGCACCGCAGCCGGCCGTCGTCGAAACGCCCGCGGCCGCGCCGACGCAGAGCTACACGCCGGGCGAGCCGCGCCTCGCGACGATCGACAGCCGCTCGCCGCTCGTGACCATTCGCGTGATGATCACGCACGGCTCGACTTCCGATCCCGCGGGCAAGGAAGGTCTGGCCGCAATCACCGCCGATGCCGTCACCGACGGCGGTTTCCGCGGCGCGAACGGCATCGTGACGAAAGAGCAGCTCGCGGAGATGACCACGCCGTGGGGCTCACGCGCGCGTCCGTCCGTCTTCACCTCCTCGCGCGCGACGACGTTCCAGTTCACCGCGCCGCGCGACGTCGCTTCGCGCTACATCTCCGACATCCTTCGCCCGATGCTCACCGCGCCGCAGTTCGACGCGAAGGAAATCGAGCGCCTCAGGAACGAGACGCTTTCGCAGATTTCTTCGACGCGCACCGAAGATCTCGAAGGTCTCGGCCTCGCCGCAATCGATCAATACGTCCTCGCCGGCACCGGCTACGCCCACCACGTCCTCGGCCGCGAGAGCACGGTCCCGACGATCACGCGCGACGACGTGATGCGCTTCTATCGCGACTTTTATCGTCCCGAGAACGCCATCATCGGCATCTCGACGACGGACAACGCGATCGTCGAGCAGGTGCGCGATGCCGTCCGCTCGATCAATCGCGATGCGACCACGCCCGCGCCAACGATGGCAGCCGCGCAGCCGCAGTCATTCACCGGACGTCACGCTCTGGTGATCGAAGAGCCGAACGCTCCCGCGGCCTCGGTGCATCTCGGATTTCCGACGAACGTGAATCGCACCTCGCCCGACTTCTGGCCGCTGTACGTGGCGAACGTGTGGCTCGGCACGCACCGCGATTCGTCGGGCCAGCTCTATCAGAAGATCCGCGAAGAGCGCGGCTACAACTATGGTGATTACTCGTACATCGAGTACTGGGGTGGCCGTTCGAGCTCGCTGTTCCAGATCTTCAATCAGCCGCGCGAGCAGCAGTACTTTTCGATCTGGGTGCGCCCGGTCAAGCACGAGCACGCGGTGCACATGGTCAAGGCGACGACGTACGAGCTCGAGCAGATGATCCGCAACGGACTCACTGCGGAAGACCTCACCGCCGCGAAGAACAAGGCGCGCGTGCTCTATCTGAATCTCGGCGAGACCGTGCCGCGCCTCGTCAGCGCACGAATGGACGACCTTTTTTACGGCGTGAATCGCGGCTTTCTCGAGGCGTATCTCGCAAACATCGACCAGGTCACGCTCGAGCAGGTCAACGCCGCCATCAAACGCAATCTCAGCACGGCCAACCTGAAGTACGTGGTCGTGACGTCATCCCCGCATCTGCAGAAAACCGTCGCCGAGCTGCGCGCGAGCGAGCCGGTCTTCGGCAAGTCGTGGAGCGACTACGAATTCACGCAGGCCAAACTCCCCGACGGCACCACCGTGTGGCAGGTACCCGAGGCCAAGCTGCCAGTCGTGCAGCTCGACGCGGTATGGGCGGCGTACCCGCTCAACGTCGAAGACGTGCAGGTGATGAATGTCAGCGAGTTCATGAAGTGATCCAGGAGTGCGGCGGCCCAGCCGCCGCTTTGGTACGCAAATACCAAAGCGGTGGCTGGCGCCACCGCACTCCTAAATGGTCGTGACGAACTCCGCCCCCAACAATGCCGCGGGAGTGAACGCGCCGCCGCGCGGATGTGCGAGCACACGCTCCACCGCCGCAATCGAAGACCGCACCGTGAACTGATACCCCTCGGCCACCGTCATCGTGCGCGTGCGCTCTTCGCCGCGCGCATTCGCGACGCGGCCCCACAGCTCGACCTTTGCTGTCTCGCGCACTGCAGCGCTAGGCCCCTGCTGCCTGTTTGCAAAACGGAGTGCGATCGCACGCAGCGCCCTGATGCGCAACAGCGGCAGCACGCGCTGCATCCAGCGCATGCGCGCGATCGCACGCGGCGATTGGGCGGAGTAGACGCGGATGTTCGGAATGCCGGTGGTGCGGAACGCCGTCGAGACATCGCCCCACGGAATGGTCATCGCGAGCCGGGGTCCGGAGGGGAAGGGAATGGTGCGGACGTCGTAGAGCTGCGGAACAGTGACGATCTTTCCGTCGCGGCGAATGGCGCCGCCGTACCCCGCGCCTTCGATCATGGTCTTGAGCGTGCCGCGACTCACGCCCGCACCGCGCGCGTAAAACGCGAGCGTGAGTTCATTCGCGTCGGGCAATTCGCTGTGCAGCATGGCCGCGAGGCAGTCGGTGGGGACGACGTCGAACCCGACGCCGGGCAGCAGCGTGACGTTGCGCTGCCGCGCTTCCGCATCGCGCACAAAGATCGCTTCGAAGACGGCAATCTCGCCGGTGATGTCGAGGTAGTGCGCACCCGCAGCAAGACACGCATCGACCATCGGCCTGCTCGTGTGGATGAACGGCCCCGCGCAATGCAGCACGAGCTCGACGCCGCGCAGATCGGGTTTGTCGAGGTCGAACGCGCGCCACTCACACCCGAGCTCCCGCGCGAGCGCCTCGATGCGCGCGGCATTGCGGCCGGCGAGGATGGGCCGAATCCCGCGCCGCACCGCCTCGCGCGCAATGAGCTCGCCGGTATAGCCATTCGCGCCGTAGACCATCCACATGATTCGCGTCCTCCGCCTCGCGTGTGTCATCCCGAGCGAAGTCGAGGGATCCCCCGCGTCCGGGCCACTGCACGTTCCATCGGCAGGGGATCCCTCGACTTCGCTCGGGATGACACCGGCGATAATACTTTCGTGCCCTGCCCCAGATGCGGCTTCGAAAACGACCCGCGCGCCATCGAATGCGCGCATTGCGGGGTCATTCTCGCGAAAGCCGCGCCTCCGGTCTTCCGCCGCCGCACGATCGACGATGGCGAGCGCGTCACCGACGGCCGCATCGGTCCCGCGGAGCTGAAGATCATGGGCTTCGGCCTTGGCGCAGCGATCGTGGCGTACGCGATTCCGTTCACCCGCTTCGTCTTCTCCGCCATGGTCACGCTGTTCCACGAATTCGGCCATGCGGTGATGGGGTGGCTGATGGGCTATCCATCACTGCCCGCATTCGATCTCGTGTACGGCGGCGGGCTCACCCATCACGGCGCGTTCAATCGTCCGATTGCGATCGCCATCGCGTTGATTTTCGCGTATCTCCTGTACCTGTTTCGCGAGAACAGGAAGAGCATGGCCATCATCGGCGCGCTGTTTCTGGTGTGGCTCTTTTTCATTACGCGCGAATGGCGGCGCGAGATCGCCTTCGCCTCCGCCGGTCACCTCGGCGAGCTGATTCTCGCCGCGATCCTGTTCTACAAAGCGCTCGCCGGCGTCGGCTGGCGCGCGCCCGAGTTCGAACGCCCCCTCGGCGCATTCATCGCCTTCTTCGTCCAGATCCACACCACACTCTTCGCCTGGCGCCTCATCCACGACACCGCATTCCTCAACTGGTATCGCGAAGGCAAAGGCGGCGCGCTGATGAACGACCTCGAAGTGATCGCGCTCGACCTGCACATCTGGCTCAACAAAGTGCCGGGCATCGAAGGCGTGGCCAAAGGGCTGCTGGTGTTCTCGGTATTGCCGACCGCGATCGCGCTGCTCTGGTTCTTCGAACGCGCGCGATGGCATCGGGTGTTGCGGGCGTTGCGGACCGTCGACGCGTAGCGCGATCGCTGCGCGATCGAAATTGAAAATTGAAAATTGAAAATTGAAAGATCCGACCACGATGATCGTGCCCGTCCATCCGATCTTTCAATTTTCAATTTTCAATTTTCAATTCATCGCCAGCGATGAACGCGCAAGTTACCCCTACTGCTTCTTCTTCCCCGGATCCTCCGCCAGCCACTTCTTCAACCGCTGCCAGCGCGAGAGCTTCTTCGGCTCTTCTTCTTTCTTCTCTGCCACCTCGGAGGACTCGCGGCGCGGTTTCTTTGCCGCGCGCGTCACCTCGGCATCGGTGACAGTGCTCGTCGCGACGATACGAAGTTCGGCATCGCGCTCCTGACGTGCGATCGCGCTTTCGGGATAGCGCGCGAGATGCGCGTCGTACGCGGTGATTGCTTCCTCATGTTTGCCCGCCTGCGCGAGCGCGCGCGCGGCGGCAAGCGAGCGGCGTTTCGCATCCGTCTGTTCGACCTGCGTGCGCGTGATCACCGCTGCCGGCTTTTGCGCGGAAATGCCGCGGCGCAATGCGATCACCGTCGACGTGAGCGCCGTGACGAGCAGCAGCGTCACGATCCAGAACAGCAGCGGCGCGATGGGCCGCTTCAGAATCGGCAGCGGTTTCGGCTCGATGATCGTTGGCAGCGGCGTCGTTGCGTCGCCTTGTGAAATCGCGATCGTTTCGTTCGCCGCCTTGTCGATCGCCGCGCGCGCATTGCGCACCGACTCGAGCTCGTCGAGCGCTTCGCTCGCGCTCGCGTAACGATCCTCCGGCTTTTTCTCCAGCAGTGTCGCGATGATCCGCGCGACCGCCTCCGGCACCGACGGATTCGCGGAGCTCACACGCGGCGGCACGAGGTTCACCACGTTGTACAGAATCCCGCTCAGCTCCGGCGCCGCGAACGGCTTGAGTCCCGTGAGCATCTCGTACATCACCACGCCCGCGGAAAAGAGATCGGAGCGCGGCGAAACCGGTGCGGTCTTCACCTGCTCGGGCGACATGTAGTTCGGCGTTCCGACCAGCGAACG
The DNA here is from genome assembly GCA_030857085.1 of Acidobacteriota bacterium. GTDB lineage: Bacteria > Acidobacteriota > Thermoanaerobaculia > Gp7-AA8 > Gp7-AA8 > QHVT01. Next base: position 7,062 of record JALYOB010000204.1, read on the forward strand.
CGTCGCGGTGAGGCTCGACTGCAGCGGACGCGCAACGCCAAAGTCGGCGATCTTCGCCTGACCTTCCGACGTCAGGAGGATGTTCGCCGGCTTGATGTCGCGATGAATGATCCCTTTCGAATGCGCGTAGGCGAGGCCGCGCAACAGATCGGCCGCGAGCGACAGCGCCTCTTCGAGCGGCAGCGGACGTGTGCGGCGCAGACGGCCGAGGAGCGTTTCGCCGTCGACGTACTCGGTGGCGAGATACGAAACGAAATCGCCCTCGTAGCCGACGTCGTACAGCGTCACCACATTCGGATGCTGCATCGAAGCGCACAGCTCGGCCTCGCGCTGCAGACGCTTGTAAAACTCGGTGCGATCTTCCTCATCCTCGAACTTCTGCTCGAGGTGCACGGTCTTGAGAGCGACACGGCGGCCGATGCGG
>JALYOB010000205.1 GCA_030857085.1 Acidobacteriota bacterium
TACCTGAACAGGTCGAGACTCAGATCGGACGGATTGTCGAATCCGAAGGGCTGGAGCTCGTCCACATCGATTACCGCCGCCAAGGACGTGTGTTCCTGCTGCGCGTGGACATCGACAAGGAGGGCGGCGTCAACATCGACGACTGCCAGCTGATCTCGCAGCAGATCTCGACCTGGCTCGACGTCGAAGACCCGATTCCGGGCGAGTACGAGCTGCAGGTTTCGTCGCCGGGGCTCGATCGGAAGTTCTACAAACCTGCGGACTACCAGAAGTTCATCGGCCGGCTCGTCCGCGTCAAGACCAGCAAGGCCATTCGCGGGCTGCACGTCGTCGTCGGCCATCTGAAGGAATTCGACGGCTCGACGATCGTGGTCACCGACCCCGTCATGAAGAAGGATCCGGATTACTCGATCCCTCTCGCCGACATCAAAGAAACGCGTTTGGAAGTGGAGATTTGATGCGCACACTCAAGTCTCAAAGCGAAGCGAAGGACCAGACAACGATGTTCAACGACAAAGACATTAAGGCGCTTGCGTACGAGAAGTCGATCGAGGTCGACCGCGTGTACCAGGCGCTCGAAGACGCACTCTCGACCGCGGCGCGCAAGTACTACCGTACGCGCGAACCGCTCGAGGCGCAGCTCGACCGTGCCGGCGGCTCCGTGCAGATCTTCGCGGTGAAAGAGATCGTCGAGAACGAGGATCAGATCGAGGACCCGCAGGCGCAGTGGACGCTCGACCAGGCGCGCGCGGTCGATCCGAACGCGCAGATTGGCGGCACGGTCCGCCTCAACCACATCAGCAAGGAAGTCGTCGACGTCGTGAAGGATCCGAACACGCAGATCCGCACGTACGAGGCTCAGAAGATCGATCCGGAAGTCGAGCAGGGCGATGAAGTGAAGATTCCGCTCACGCAGCCTCCCGGTGAGCTCGGCCGCATCGCCGCGCAGTCGGCCAAGCAGGTCCTCTATCAGAAGGTCCGCGAAGCCGAGCGCGAGAAGGTCTTCAACGAATTCAAAGACAAGATGGGCGAGCTCGAGAACGGCTATGTGAAGCGTTTCGAGCGCGGCGACATGATCATCGATCTCAACGGCAAGACCGAGGGGATCATCCCGCGTCATCACCAGTCGCGCGCGGAGCGTTACTCGCAGGGCGATCGCATCAAAGCCGTCATCGTCGACGTGCACACGCAGCCGAAAGGGCCGCAGGTCGTTCTCTCGCGCACCGATCCGCGTCTGCTCATCAAGCTCTTCGAGATGGAAGTGCCGGAGATTTACGACGGCACCGTCGTCATCAAAGGTGCGGTGCGTGAGCCGGGCGAGCGCGCGAAGATTGCGGTCATGTCGCGCGAGCGCGACGTCGATCCGGTCGGCGCGTGCGTCGGCATGAAGGGCTCGCGCGTGCAGTCGATCATCCGCGAACTTCGCGGCGAGAAGATCGACATCATTCCCTGGCACGAAGACATCGTCTCGTACGCGCAGAACGCTCTCGCTCCGGCGAAGATCACGCGCGTCTCGGTGACGAGCGACGAGCCGACGCATCGTCCGCACCTCGACGTCATCGTCGACAACGATCAGCTCTCGCTCGCCATCGGCAAGCGCGGCCTGAACGTTCGTCTCGCGGCGGAGCTCATCAGCGCGAAGATCGACATCAAGTCCGAGGAAGAAGTGAAGGGCGAAGTGGCCGACGCGCTTGCGGCGATGCTGCAGGAAGCGATGGCCGAATCGCGCGCCCAGACCTCGGTTCGCGAAATCGAGAACATGCCGGACGAATGGGCGCAGCTGCTCGAAGACGCCGGCTACGACGATCTCGACTCGGTCATCAACGCCACGGCCGATGATCTCACCGCGATCGACGGCGTCGACGAGGAAACGGCAACGCAGATGATCGAGCTCGCGCGCAAGCACGAGCAGGTCGACGAAGCCGAAGCCCCGCAGGATGAAGATGCGGATGAAGCCGAAGACGCCGGCGACGACGAAGATGCCGTCGCTACTGCATCCGACGAAGATCAAGCCCCGGCGGAAGCCTAGGTAAAATCAATGTAAGTCCAGAACGTACGGTCAGACCCGGCAGGAAAAGTCCCAAGGAGATTGAATGGCGGCAGCAAAGATCAAAGTGAGCGACATCGCGAAGCGGCTCGGAAAGTCCGACAAGGACATCATCTTCCAGCTGCAGTCGCTCGGCGCGGACGTCACGGATGCGAGCCAGGTGCTCGAGCCGGACGTGATCAACGCGCTCATCACCGGCAAGAAGCTGGTCGCGCGCACCCGTAGCGTCATCATGCGCGAAGACAAGCCGACGGTGGAAAAGAAGAAGGAAGCGGTGCGTCCGCCGCGTCCGATCGTGCAGCCGCCCGTGCGCAAGAAAGTCGAGGCTCCGAAAGAGGAGCCGGCCGCCGCTGCGCCGCCTGCCGTGATCATCCCCGAGTTCGTCGAGGCGGTGGAAGCGGAAGAACGCGCCGCGAAGGAAGCTCCGGCTCCGGTCGAGCGTCCGCGCGTCGAGACTCCGGCTCCTGCGCCTGTGGCCGCGGAACCCGCTGCGCCTGCAGAAGTTCCCGCGCCCGAAGCGCCCGCTCCGGAAGCACCGGAAGCGCCGCCGATGGCCGCGCGTCCGGCAGCTGCGGCGCCGATGGCGCCCGGCATGGATCGCCGTCCGACCGGCCCGACCGGTCCTCGTGCACGCACGCCGCAGGCTGCGCGTCCGAACTACGCTGGTCAGCAGACCGTGCCGACCGGCCGTCCGTCCGCACCCTCAGGTCCGCGTCCGGGTGGCCCCGGCGCGCCGATGGGTCCTCGTCCGGGAGCGCCCATGAATGCGCGTCCGGCTGGTGGTCCCGGCGTCGGCCCCGGCGGTCCGCGTCCCGGTGGTCCGATGGGACCGCGTCCGGGCGGTGGGCCGATGGGTCCGGGCGGTCCTCGTCCCGGCGGCCCGATGGGTCAGCGTCCGGGTGGTCCGATGGGCGCACGCCCGTCCGGTCCCGGCATGCGCGGCCCCGGCGGTCCGGGTGGATTCCGCGGCAATCAAGGCCCCGGACGTCCGCCGCTCCAGCAGCTTCCGCCGACCATGCCGGGAGCGAACATCATCCGCGGCAAGAAGGAAGACGATCGCCGCGAGGATCACGACAAGAAGAAAACCGCCAAACGCGGAGCAAAGACGGTTCGCGGCGGCGAGTTCGATCAGGAACTGCTGACCAAAGGACCGTTCTCCGGCACGCAGGTCATCAACGATGACATCGGTCCGGACATCGTCCTGCCGGACATCGACGAGGATGCTCCGAAGCGCGCTTCGGCCCGTCGCGACACCCGCCGTCAGGCGAACCCGCACGCGAAGGTGCTCGACTTCAAGAAGCCGACCGGTCGCGTCGCGCTGACCGAAGGCGTCACCGTCAAAGAATTAGCAGAGAAGCTCGACGTCAAGGCGAGCGATCTCATGAAGCACCTCTTCATGAAGAAGGGGCTCATGGTGGCGATCAATCAGCCGCTCGGCGCCGAGCTCGCGCTCGAAGTCGCCCGCGAGCTGAAGATCGACGCGGAGATCGTCTCGTTCGAAGAAGCGGTCGAGATGGAAGCGATGGAGCGCAGCGAGGCGACGGGCACCGTTCCTCGCGGCCCGGTCATCACGGTCATGGGTCACGTCGATCACGGCAAGACCTCGCTCCTCGACTCGATCCGCGAGACCAACGTCGCGGCGGGTGAGGCGGGCGGCATCACGCAGCACATCGGCGCCTATCACGTCGAAAAGCGCGGCCGCAAGATCGTCTTCCTCGACACGCCAGGTCACGAGGCGTTCACGATGATGCGTGCACGCGGCGCGAAGGTGACGGACATCGTCATCCTCGTGGTCGCGGCCGACGACGGCGTCATGCCGCAGACGAAGGAAGCGATCGATCACGCGCGCGCTGCGAAGGTGCCGATGATCGTCGCGATCAACAAGATCGACAAACCGAACGCGAACATCGAGCGCGTCCGCCGCGAGCTTTCCGAGGCGAACGTCCTCGTCGAGCAGTGGGGCGGCGACGTCGTTTCGGTCGAAGTCTCGGCAGTGAAGAAGCAGGGCATCGACGATCTTCTCGACATGATTCTCCTCACGGCCGACATGCTCGACCTCAAGGCGAATCCCGACATGCCCGCCAAGGGTGTCGTGCTCGAGGCGAAGAAGGAAGTCGGCCGCGGTGTGGTCGGTACGGTGCTCATCCACGACGGCACGCTGAAGGTCGGCGATCCGTTCTTCTCCGGCACGACATGGGGCCGCGTCCGCGCGATGGCCGATGAGCGTGGCCAGCGCATCAAGGAAGCGGGTCCGGCCACTCCGGTGCAGCTCACCGGATTCGAAGACGTGCCGAACGCGGGCGACTCGCTCGCCGTCGTCGACGACGACACGCAGGCTCGCATGATCGGGCAGCTGCGCCAGGAGAAAGCGCGCGAAGATGCGCGTCAGAAGGGCGGGCGCATGTCGCTCGACCAGCTCTTCCAGCGCATGCAGACCGGCGGCGTGAAGGAACTGAACCTGATCGTCAAAGCGGACGTGCAGGGTTCGGTCGAAGTGCTGCGCGATACGCTCACCAAGCTCTCCACCGGCGAGGTGAAGGTCAACGTGATTCACACCTCCGTCGGCGCGGTTTCGACGAACGACGTTCTCCTCGCAACTGCCTCGGATGCAATCGTGGTCGGCTTCAACGTCCGCCCCGAGCGCAACGCGCAGGAGCTCGCGGAAAAAGAAGGCGTCGACATCCGCATGTACACCGTCATCTACACGCTGGTCGATGAGATCAAGGCCGCGATGACGGGTCTCCTCGATCCGAAGTTCCACGAAGTGCATCAGGGCCGCGCCGAAGTGCGCGACACGTTCAAGGTGCCGAAGGTTGGTCTCATCGCTGGCTGCATGGTCACCGACGGCATCATCCCGCGTACCGCGAGCGTCCGCCTGCTGCGCGACAACCGCGTGATTTACGAAGGAAAGATCGGCTCACTGCGCCACTTCAAGAACGACGTTTCCGAAGTGCGCCAGGGCTTCGAGTGCGGTATCGGCATCGAGAGGTTCCAGGACGTGAAAGTCGGGGACATCATCGAGGCCTACAAGATCGAGAAGCTGGACGCGGTTCTCGCGTAACGAATGGTCGTTGCAGTCGCACTCTTCGAACTGCACATCGAATACGCCGAGTCTCTGAAAGACAAACGGGCGGTCGTGAAGTCCCTTCGCGACCGCCTTCGTCGTCAGTTCCACGTTTCCTGCAACGAGGTCGCGCTGCACGACGTCCACCAGACCGCGCGCCTTGCCATCTCCCTCATCGCGGACAGGCATCAGTCGGCAGACTCATTGCTGGACAAGATCCAGAACTACGTCGAGGCGAACTCCAACGCGGTGCTCGCCGGCTGGACGCAGGAGAAGCTCGATTTCGATGAGGAAGCGTCTCTAGCATGAAGAAAACACGCAGGACATCCCGCGTCGGCGAGAACGTGCGCGACGCGCTCGTGCAGGTGCTCCGCAGCGACGTGCGCGACTTCGACATGGGCTGGTCATCGATCAGCGAAGTGGAAGTGAGTCCCGATCTGCACTACGCGCGCGTCTACATCACCGGTCTCAAGGAAGAGGACACGAAGAAGACGGTCGAGGAGCTCCGCCGCGTGGCCGGCCAGGTCCGCCACGCCCTCGGCAAACGGATTCATCTCCGCTACACCCCCGAGCTCGACTTCCGTTACGACGAAACGGCCATGCGCGCACTGCGCGTGGAGACGCTGCTGCGGGAAGTGATTCCGCCGAATCCCGAGAATGAGGAAGGGGCGGAAGAAGAAGGGGAGAGCAAAGAGGAGTAGCGCGCGCCGCGTGTCATCCGCCGGAGGCGCGACAGCGCCGGAGGACGGTCGAAGGATCCCCCTCCGACGGAGCGGGAGTCGCTACATGAAGGGGATCCCTCGACCGTCCTCCGCCGCTCACGCGGCTCCGGCGGCTCGGGATGACACTAAGCCGGAACGAACACGTTCTTTCGGTAGTAATCCAGCTCGGCGATCGACTCCTCGATGTCGGCGAGGGCGCGATGCAGTTCCTGCTTCGGCGGAGACGCGTACTTGCCGCCGTACCACTCGCTCACCAGCAGTTTGATCGAGCTGACGTCGATCACTTTGTAGTGCAGGTACGCGTGCAGCTCCGGCATGTACTTGGCGAGGAAACGCTTGTCCTGGCCGATCGAGTTGCCGCAGAGCGGCGCGGATTGCGCGGCGCAGTATTTCTTCACGAACGCGAGGGTCTGCTTCTCCGCCTCCGCCGCCGTCACGCCTTCGGTGCGCACGCGGTCGATGAGACCGCTCTTCTTGTGCGTCCGTTTGTTCCACGCGTCCATTTTTTCGAGCCGCGCCTCGCTGACTTTGATCGCGAGCACCGGTCCTCGCGCGAGGATCTCGAGGTCGTAGTTGGTGATGATGGTGGCGATCTCGAGCAGGACGTCGGTCGCCGGATCGAGACCGGTCATCTCGCAGTCCATCCACACGAGGTTCTTTTTGCTTTTCTTCATGGTGACGCGGGGCATTCTAAGCGTGCGGTGGAAGAAGACTGAACTATCCTACGCGGCGCAATGGTGGAGACCAGGAAGTCATCCGACGGCGTGTTGCTCGTCGACAAGAAAAGCGGCATCACCTCCCACGACGTGGTCGAGCGGTTTCGCCGCCGCGCGAAAGTGAAAAAGGCCGGCCACACCGGGACGCTCGATCCGCTCGCGACCGGCCTGCTCGTGTTGTGCGTCGGCAAAGCGACGCGGCTGCAGGCGTATCTGATGGGGATGGAGAAGACGTACGAGGGGACGATCCAGTTCGGCTGGGCGACGGACTCGTACGACTCCACCGGCGAACCGGCGGGCGAGGCGAACGAAGTCAGCGTCGAGCATGTCGACTTCGAGCCGCACGTTGCAAAGTTCCGTGGCCCGATCGAGCAGATGCCGCCTGCGTTTTCGGCGAAAAAGATCGAAGGCGTGCGCGCGTACGAGCTCGCGCGCAAGGGCGAAGAGGTGAAGCTGCAGCCGAAGAACGTGACGGTGTACGAGTTCACCCTCCTTGCGGTCACCGGCTCGACTGCACAATTCCGCGTGCGCTCCTCGGCCGGCACGTACATGCGCTCACTCGCACACGATCTTGGGCAGTCCATCGGTGTGCCCGCGCATCTCAAAGACCTGCGCCGCACCGCGATCGGCACGTTCCATGTCGACAAGGCGATCTCGTTCGACCGGATGTCGGAAGCGCAACCGGAGGCGATTCTCACCGCGCCGCATTTTCAGTCGCTCGCCGAAATCGATCTGCCGCTCGAGAAGGTGCGCATCGACTGGCCGCAGCAGGCGAAGCTGATGCAGGGGCAGGGGATCATCATGGTCCCGCGCGTGCCGGTGAAAAAAGGGGATCTGCTCGCACTCGGCAACCCGCACGATCAACTCGTCGCGATCGCGGAGGTGGTGAACGTGCTCCGCGATGGCGGGCCGGTGGAAGTACGCCCGAAGGT
>JALYOB010000206.1:0-2944 GCA_030857085.1 Acidobacteriota bacterium
GGACAACCGAATCGTGGACGCCGCCGCGCGAAAGCTGAATATCTCTTGACAGGCATATGCCGCGTGCGGCATATACGCCCGTGTGGAATCTGCATTCGCAGTGATCGCCGAGCCGAACCGCCGCGCCATTCTGAGCATGCTCTCCTCTTCCGAACTGTCGGTCGGTGAGCTGATGGACCAGCTGCAGTTGCCGCAGCCGTCGGTCTCGAAACACCTCAAGGTGCTGCGCGAGGCCGGCTTCGTCGAGTCGCGCATCGAGGCGCAGCGGCGGGTCTACAGCCTCAATCCCGAACCGCTTCAGGAAGTCGATCAATGGCTCGAGCCTTTCCGACGCTTCTGGTCGAAACACGTCGACGCACTGGAGCGGCATCTCGACCGGGTGGAGAACGCCTCCTCGCGCAAAGGAAAGAAGAAGAGATGAAGAGCAGCGATCCGTACCTCCCTGGCGCCGCAGCTGGCGCCGAAGTCCGCAAAGAAGGCGAGCGGTGGACGCTCGTGCTCGTGCGCGAGTTGCGCCACGCGCCGCCGAAGGTATGGGAGGCGCTGACCGATCCCGAACAGCTGCGCGAGTGGGCGCCGTTCGATTCCGACCGGCCGCTCGATCGCGTCGGCACGGCCACGCTGACGACCGTCGGGGCGCCCACGGCGATGGTGTCCGAGACGCACGTGACCCGCGCCGATGCGCCGCGGCTGCTCGAATTCAACTGGGGCGGCCAGGACATCCGCTGGCAACTGGAGCCGCTTGCAGGAGGCGGTACGCGGCTGACGCTGTGGCACAACATCGACCGCCGCTTCATCGCCATGGGCGCCGCGGGATGGCACATCTGCCTCGATGTGATGGATCGCGCGCTGGCCGGGCAGCCCATTGGACGCATTGTGGGCGCGGATGCGATGCAGTTCGAGGGATGGCAGCGGTTGTATGCGGAGTATGGGAAGCAGTTTGAAGCGGAATTGAAAATTGAAAATTGAAAATTGAAAAAGCGCTCTTGAGGATTGAACAGCGCTACTCAAACAGGAGAACTGCGTGCAAACGACAATGAGTCCGCCTTTGATCGCGGTCAAGCGCAGCCGCAAAACCACAGTCGCCATTTATTGGATCGTCACCACACTCTTCTGTCTCCAGATGGCCTTTACGGCTTATGCGCAATTGCGGCTGCCGCAGGTGGCGGAGGCGTTCAGGCATCTCGGGTTTCCTGGGTATTTTCGGGTGGAGCTTTCGTGGGCCAAGCTGTTGGGCATTGTGCTGCTCCTTGCGCCGGTACCGGCACGGCTTAAAGAGTGGGCGTACGCCGGCTTTGCCTTCACGCTCGTCTCGGCGCTCATTGCGCATGTTGCGGTGGGCGACGGACCGGACGCGTGGGGGTGGGCGGCGGGAACGGGCGTGCTCTGGGTCCTGTCGTACTCATTGTGGCGGCGGATGGAGAGATCATGACGACAGACGCTTCGCAGAAGATCACGAACAGAATCGAGGAACTGGGGGATTGGCGTGGAGAAACGCTCGCGCGCATCCGTCAGTGGATTCATGAAGCCGATCCGGAAATCGTCGAAGAGTGGAAGTGGGAGAAGCCGACGTCCGGCGGCACGCCGGTCTGGTCGCATGACGGCGGCGTCTGTACTGGGGAGTCCTACAAGCAGGTGGTGAAGCTGACGTTTTTCCGCGGCGCCTCGCTCGACGATCCGCAGAAGCTGTTCAATTCCAGTCTGGAAGGCAACACGCGACGCGCCATCGACATCCGCGAAGGGGAAAAGCTCAACGAGAGGGCCTTCAAGGAATTGATCCGCTCCGCGGTCGCGGCGAATGCAGCCGCACGGCCGAAACGTGCCGCGGCGAAGAAGAAATAAACCGGTTCGCGCCGGAAAGGATCACCAATTGCACCGCTTCCGCATTGTGAAATGCGCCTCAATAGTCGCGCTGATGCTGGTCGCGTGTTCGCGACCCGTCGAACCGCCCATTGTAAAAACGCCCGCGCCGGTACAGAAGCGCGTCGAGGCGCCGCCGGTACCGATTCGCACCGACCGTACGCATTACGTCCTCACGAACGGGCCGCAGGGTCCGGAAGCGACCATTGTGGCCACGCTGCATGCGCCGCCGGATCGCACGCTGTACATCCTCAACTGCAACCGAGCTTCCTCCGCCACATTGCAGCGGAAAGTGGGGGAGGAGTGGGTGTACGCCTGGACCATCGCCATGAACGCGTGCGTCTCGCCGCCCATCATCGTTCCGGCAGGCGGAGAGCACACCGCGCAGATCTATCTGCACGAGCGTGCGGGAGGCGTGAGTTATCCCCCCGGCGCGAAGATGCTCGAGTCGGGAACGTACCGCGTGGTCTGGACGGGCGTGCTCACCGCCTTCGATGCGAACGTGCCGGGCAACGGCCCTGAATTACCGCTCGAACAGCGCGTCTCTGCGCCCATCACCATCGAAGTGCCGCGAACGTAGCGCCATGCAATTCACGAAGTACCTCCGCGACGGCGTGCGCAGCGGCGCGATCACCTGCAGCGTGCGCGTCTGGATGTATCCGCGGGTGAAGGTGGGCAACCGCTATCGAATGGAAGGGGGAGCGATCGAGATCGACTCGATCGAGTCCATCACCTTCGACGACATCACCTCCGCGCTTGCGCGCGCGTCGGGATTCGCGGGCGTCGACGATCTGCTGAAAGTGGCGAAGCATGGCCGCGGCGAGAACGTTTATCTCGTTCGCTTCCACTACGTGCCGGCGGGTCGCGAATAGCGGCGGACCCTACTTTCGGGTAGGGAAAAGCCTCCTTCGCGCTCCTCCTCTATATGCAAGGCATCGTGCAATCCGGCGCGTCCAGCGCCCGCCCTCTCGCCAACGCGCGCGTGCAGCTCTTCGCCGCCGGACGATGACAGCCGTTCTCGCTGCCCCGCGTCACGGACTGCACTTTGCACTCCGCTGAACATTTCATACGCGAGCCTCGATAC
>JALYOB010000206.1:2954-7442 GCA_030857085.1 Acidobacteriota bacterium
GCGTTGCGCATGGTTCACGCTGGAACCACCGCTGCCTCTCCGGAGCAGCTCGAGGCGTGGATCGCAGGCACCGAGGACATCCATCAAAGGCTGACCAGCGGCGGCTACGGCTCGCACTTCCGTGCCGCCGACCTCTTCCCGCTCTACGAGGGCTTCGTCGCGAAAGCCACGGCCGCGGCCCCGCGGCGTCCCGACACGCTCCGGACCGAACGTAGGGTGTTTGGGCTCATCATCGGCGCGGCCCTCGTGATCGTCTTCATCATCGTCATCATCGTCAGTCGATGAGCGTGCACGTCTGCGGCGTTGGGCTACCCTCTCGCACCCGTCATGACTCCGCACACGCACACGACCGCCGCCACGATGGCGAGCGCGCGGAGGTGGCCAGCGAACGCCATCAGCCGTACGGCCTGACCATGACCGTATCCGGCTTCGCCGCGCACACGATCCTCGCGCGCGAGCACGGCCTGCACGTGCTCGAACTGCAGGACGGCCACACGACCACGCGCATCAACGCACGCGTGCGCGTGGCGACGGATGTCGCGGCGCTCGCCAGCGCGAGCGGGATGCGATCGTCGTGCGGCGCTACCGGGATGCGCCGTCGCCGCTCGTGCGCGATTCGGTGCGCAACTGGAGGACGGGGCGGGTGGAGGTGGTGCTGCGCGGCGCGTTCGATGTGATGCGGTGAGGCGCATGCACGCGCACGAGCCCCTCACCCGGCGCTTCGCGCCACCCTCTCCCCGCAAGCGGGGCGAGGGGAGACGCGTGGTGGCAGGTAGCCCTTCTCCCCGCGGTGCGGGGAGAAGGTGCCCGAAGGGCGGATGAGGGGCCGTGCAGACTGGCGCAGACTCAGTACTTCACACTGCACCCATACGGCTGGCTCGTCGGCACGCTCACCGGCTTGCCGGCCATCGCTTCCTGCAGCGCCATGTCGACGTGCGGCCGCGCGTCTTTGAGATCGGCCGCGCGGGAGGTCGGCTTGTCGTCGATGCCGCCCATGTACACGAGCGTTCCCTTCGGATTGATGACGAACATGTGAGGAGTGGTGCGGGCGTCGTACAGGTGGCCGACTTCGCCCGACGCGTCGACGAGGAGCGCATGCGGCGCCGCTCCCTTTTCTTTCGTCATCGCGTTCAACTCGTCATTCGGATAGTTCCCCTGATTGCCTTTCGCGGACGAGACGATCGCCAGCCAGACCACCCCTTTGTCCGCATACTTTTTCTGCAGCGCCTGCATCGTGTTGCTGTTGTAGTGCTTCCGGACGTACGGACAGTCATAGTTCACCCACTCGAGCACCACCCACTTGCCGCGATACTGGCTCAGCGAGTGCGTCTTTCCGTAGGTGTCGACGGCCTTGAACTCCGGCGCCGCTTTTCCGATCGCAGGGGCATTGGCCGGCGCGGGACGTTCCGCGGCGTCGACGACGCAACCTCCGGCCAAGAGCAGTGCGAGCGTGAGCAACGACGTGACGGTCATCATTCGTTTCATTCTGATTTCTCCTGATGTTGGATCACTTCACTTCCGAAAACGCATCCAAAAGAATTCCGGGACTGAGGATCTCCGGCAGCAGGCGAGGCTGCGCCGCGGGATCCGCTTCATAGAGGACGTAGAGAGGAACGCCGGAGCGGCCGAAGGCGGCGAGTGCGCGCGTGATCGCCGGATCTCTGCTCGTCCAGTCGGCTTTCAGCATCGCGATGTTCTTCGTTTTCACGAGCTGCTGAACCTCATTCGAGCTGAACGCGACCCGCTCGTTGACCTTACAGGTGAGGCACCACGCGGCCGTGAAGTCGATGAACACGGGCCGTCCCGCTGCTCTCTCCTCGGCCACTTTCGCCTCAGAGTAAACCTCCCACGCAATCCCGTCGGCAGCCTTTGCGGATGGAGCTGCGCTCGCAGCCGGAGCGCTCGTTGCGGCGAGCACGAGACCGGCCACGATGAATCCGGCGCCCGCCGTTCGCGCGGCCCACTTCGTTCGTTCGGCGGCCGACAGCGTCACCCACTGTCCCCAGATCCAGAGCCCGAATGCGAGCAGCGTCAGTCCGAGAAGCAAACGCAGGACGCCGTCGATGCCGGTCTGATGGCCGAAGACCCACGCGAGCCACGCGACAGTCGCGAACAGAGGAAACGCCGTCAGCTGACGGAAGCGCACCATCCACACGCCGGGCCGCGGCAGGAAGCGGAGCAGCGCCGGCCAGGCGGAAAGCACGACGTACGGAACAGCCATGCCGGCGCCGAGCGCGGTGAAGATCAGCATCGACCTCGCGGCGCTCTGCGTCATCGCGAAGCCGAGGGCGGCGCCCATGAAGGGTGCGGTGCAGGGAGTGGCGACGACCGTCGCGAGAACGCCGTTCATGAAGCTCGCGCGATGACCGCTGCGTACCGCTCCGCCGATGCGCGTGAGCGGCGTGCCGATCTCGATTACGCCCGCGAGACTCAGTCCGAGACCGAAGAGCAGGAAGGCCATCGCCGCGACGAACGCGGGCGATTGCAGCTGGAAGCCCCAGCCGATTTCTTCGCCCGCCGCGCGCAACGCGAGCAGCAGCGCGGCGAGGGCCCAGAACGCAACCAGAACACCCGACGCGAACGTGAGTCCGTGCGCACGCACGCGGCGCGGATCGTCGCCGGCCGACTGCGCGAACGCGAGGATCTTGAGCGAGATGACCGGAAAGACACACGGCATCAGATTCAGGATCACGCCGCCGGCGAATGCGAGTGCGAGCGCGACGAGCAGCGTCGGAGGCACGGCGGTCGTTGCGGGTGCGGGAGTGACGGGCGAAGCGGAAGCCGCGGGAGCGGAGAAGGGAACGTCGAATTCGAATGCAGCCGGTCCGCCTTTGCCATTCGCGGCAAGCAGAATCCCGTTGATCCGCTTCGGTGTGCCGGTGAGGTAGGGCGAGCGGACCAGCCGCATGGTGAGAATGCCGCCGTCGATGCTCGTGGTCTGCGGTGCGCTGTATTCGATCAGCGGTCCGCTGGCGGCGAAGAACTGCACGTTGCCATCGAGCGCGACGTCGGGCGGCGGTTTGATGCGGAGAACGAACTGCTTCTCCTGCTCACTCGCGGCGATGTTCCACTCTTTCGCCGAAATCGGAAGCTTAGCTCGCGTGCTCGCGAACGCAGCCGCGGCGGGCTCCGTCGGTGCGACGGGATCTTTGCCGATCGGCACGTCGAGCGCGAGGGTCACGTCCTCCGGAATGCAGGTCTTCTCGCACACCATCCAGTGGACGTCCGCCGTCGCGCGCGCGGTCGTGCCCGGCTTCGCGTCGCTCGCCGCTTTGAACGGGACGAGCAGCGTCACCTCACCCTCGTAGCCGTACGTGGTGAGCGGCGGCACGCTGATCTTGTGAGGATACGGCCACTCGATGTCGCCCGCGGTGAATCCGGGAGGAAGCGTCCAGCTGATGTCGGTCGGCTCGCCGGAGTCGCCGGGATGTTTCCAGTAGGTGTGCCACCCTTCCTTCATCCGCATCCGGAGCGCGACGTCGAACGACTCGCCGGGAGCTACGGATGTTTTTTCGAGCAGCAACTCCGCCGTCACGCGCGGCGTGGAGACGGATTGCCCATGAACTGCGGACGCGACGAATGACGCGATCACGACGACCGCAGCAACTGCGGCCGCCCTCATCGCGCGTGATGCCGGACGGAGCTGCAGGCCGGCGAGTGGTCGAGTTGTCTTCACTCGAATCCCGCATACGCGGAACTCCGACCAAAGTTCCCGCGAAAGCACGTGCGTCTGTTTCGTGACGGTGAACTCTGTGAAACGCGATGTCCGGTGAGCCTCACGCGGTGAATGCGACGTCGACACCCGCGCCTCGTTCGACTGCGCGCGCATAGGCGATCGACGCGACGGCGACGTCCTGCAGCGCGGTGCCGGTGGAGTCGAAGACGAACACTTCGTCGTCGCGTTGCCGGCCGGCGGCGCGTCCGCAGATCACGTCCGCCAGTTCGCCGTGCACATCGGCGCGCGTGACGACGCCGGCTGCGATGGCGTGATGCAGGTCGCCCATCGTGGCGGCCTGTTCGAGCACATCGACCACCACCTTGCTGTCGCGCAGAAGGGGAGGGGCGAGCTCCTGTTTCTCCGGGTTGTCCGCACCGACTGCGGCGATGAAGAGGCCCGCGTGCAGATGCCGCGCGTCGAGGATCGCTACTCGCGACGTCGTGCAGGTCACGACCATGTCCGACTGCGCGACCGCGTCGTCGATGCTCGTCGTTGCGCGAACGTCGATACCGAGCGTTGCGGTCATGGTGCGGGCGAAGCGATCGGCGGCTTCGTGGTCGGCGTCGTAGGCATACGCGGCGCGGATCGGACGCACCTGCCGCAGCGCTTCGAGATTCGCGCGGCCCTGCGTTCCGCAGCCGATCACCGTCAGCGTTGCCGCGTCCGCGCGCGCCAGATACTTTGCGGCTACCGCAGTAGCAGCCGCGGTGCGCAACGTGGTGATGAAAGCGGAGTCGAGAATCGCCAGCGGCGTGCCGCGATCCATGTCC
>JALYOB010000662.1 GCA_030857085.1 Acidobacteriota bacterium
TGTCATCCCGAGCGAAGTCGAGGGATCCCCCGCCGACGGAGCGAGAGTCCTTCAACCGGCAGGGGATGCCTCGACTTCGCTCGGCATGACACAAAATCCTCAATCCTCAATCCGCGCCGTCCCGCGACACACATTCGTAACCACACCCGCCGCTCCTCTCGCCGATACTCGCGCGCATGCGCCGAATTCTTCTTGCTCTGGCCGTGCTTTGCGCGGCGTCCGCACTTGCGCTTCCGCCGAATGTCGAGAAGATCGACAGCTTTCGTGGCATCGATCAGTACCGCCTCAAGTCGAACGGCATGACCATGCTGCTGGTGCCGGATCACACCAGTCCCGTCATCACCTTCATGGTCGTCTACCACGTCGGCTCGCGGAATGAGGCGCCGGGGAACACCGGCTCGGCGCATCTGCTCGAGCACATGATCTTCAACAAGTCGACCGAGAACTTCGGCCGCGCGCATGGGCACAAGACGTTTCAGGAAGTGCTCTATGAAGCGGGCGCCGACTTCGGCTCGACCAACATGACCACCTGGTACGACCGGATGAACGGCTACTCGACGCTTCCCTCCGACAAGCTCGAGCTGGCGATGAAGATCGAAGCCGATCGCATGAGCCGCGCGCTCATTCTCGATTCCGAACGGCAGAGCGAAATGTCGGTCGTGCGCAATGAGTACGAGATCGGCGAAAACGATCCGTGGCAGGCGCTCTGGAAAGCGACCGTCGCCGCGGCGATTCAGGCGCACCCGTATCACTGGTCGACGGTCGGCTATCGCTCGGACATCGAAGGCGTCACCACCGAGAAGCTGCGCGAGCACTACAAAAACTTCTTCTGGCCGGACAACTCCGAGGCGTTGCTGGTGGGCGACTTCGACCCCGAGCAGGCGCTGGCGATGTTCGATCGCGAGTTCGGCTCGTTCAAAAAGAGCGACCGCCCGATTCCGCAGGTCATCACCGCCGAGCCGCCGCAGGAAGGGGAGCGCCGCACCATCGTGCAGCGTCCCGGCACGGTCGGCATGGTCATGCTCGGCTACATGCGCCCGGGCGCGACGCATCCCGACTTCATGCCGCTGGAAGTGCTGACCTCCATCCTTGCCGACGGCGTGAACTCCCGCCTCTATCGCGCGCTGGTCGAGCAGGGGCTGACTGCGAACGTGAACGCGAACAACTTCACGCTGCGCGATCCCTATCCGCTGCTCATCGACGCCACGCTCTCCGCCGGCAAATCGCACGCGGACGTGGAGAAGGCGATCAAGGCCGCGCTGGCGGAGATCGTCGCGAACGGCGTGACCGACGATGAAGTAAAGCGCGCGCAGCAGCAGATCGAAGTCTCGGTCATCCGCAGCCGCGATGGCACTTACAACTACGCCTCGAACCTCGGCGAAGCGGTCGCGTCGACAGACTGGAAGTGGTTCCTCACCTACGTCGACAACATCAAAGCGGTGACGGCCGCGGACGTGAAGCGCGTCGCCGCGACGTACCTCGTGCCGGAGCATGCGACCGTCGGCTGGTTCGTCCCCGGTGATGCGAAAGCGCCTGCCGCGACGCCTGCGGTCGCCACGAACAGCGCTGCGCCGAAGGCGTCTTCGGATGCACCTGCAACGCAGACGAACGCGAAGAACGACAAGCGCAGCTTCGCGCAGCGCACCACCCGTCGCGTGCTGCCGAACGGCATCATCGTCGACGTGGTCGAGAACCACTCCGTTCCCACGGTCGCGATTCGAGGCATCGCGCTCGCCGGCGACATCACCGCGCCGCAGGGAAAGCCGGCCATTCCGGCGCTGACGGCGAAGATGCTGCAGCGCGGCACGGCGTCACGTTCGAAGGAAGCGATCGGCAAGCTGCTCGAAAGCGTGGGCGCGACGCGCTCGTACAACTCCACGCTGACCGAGGCGTGGGTGAACGCGAACGGGATGGCGCGCGACCTTCCGATGCTGCTCGACGTCCTCTCGGACGAACTGCGTCATCCCGCGTTCAGCGCGGAAGAACTGGCGAAGGCGAAGAAAGAGCTCGAAACCGATTACCTGCGCGCCGACGACAACACCAGCGCGCGTGCGATGCAGCGGCTCTCGCAGCTCGTCTACAAGCCGAGTCATCCGTACTACAGCAACAGCCGCGAGGCATTGCTCGCGAGCGTGAACGCCGCTACCGCGGAGGACCTGCGCACGTTTCATCGCGCGCGCTACAGCGGCGCGGGACTGATCCTCGCGATCGTCGGCGACGTCGATACGAACAAGACCCTGGCGATGGT
Source organism: Acidobacteriota bacterium (assembly GCA_030857085.1). Lineage (GTDB taxonomy): Bacteria > Acidobacteriota > Thermoanaerobaculia > Gp7-AA8 > Gp7-AA8 > QHVT01. Next base: position 2,249 of record JALYOB010000662.1, read on the forward strand.
CGAGAAGCAGTTCGGCGGCATCGCCAGGGGAGAGCGCGCGTCGTATGCGGAGATCGCCCGCACCACGGCCGCGAATGAAGGCTCGCGCGAAGTGGTTCGGCTGCCGGGGAAGGCGAACATGAACATCGTCATGGGAACGGCGAGCGGATTGCGCCGCTCCGATCCCGACTACGAGGCCGCGCTCATCGCCAACGCGGCGTTAGGCCAGACCTCGCTCTCCTCGCGCATCGGCCGGCGCGTGCGTGACACGGAAGGTCTCTCGTACAACCTCGCCTCGCGCTTCGGCAACACGGACGTGCTCGACGGCACCTGGTTCGTGAACGTGAACGTCGCTCCGCAGAATCTGGCGAAGGCGATGCGCTCGACGCGCGAGGAGATCGAAAAGTTCGCGCGCGAAGGTGTGACCGATGCGGAAGTCGAATCGCAGAAAAGCTTCTTCGCCGGCAACTACCAGGTCGGCCTCGGCTCGAACCTCGGCATCGCCAGCGCCCTCGTCAACGCCGAGAAATACGGCTTCGGTCCAAAGTACCTCGACGAATTCCCCTCACGCATCAAAGCCGTCACCAAGGAAGAAGTGAACGCCGCCATGCGGAAG
>JALYOB010000022.1 GCA_030857085.1 Acidobacteriota bacterium
CCTTCCGACAGCGCAGGCGTCGTTCACCCGCAGAGGATCCCTCGACTTCGCTCGGGATGACACATTCACTGAAGCACGCGCTCCACTCTTTGCAACGGCGACATCACACTCTCATCCACCTGGCTCGCATGTTCCAGCAGCGGAATCGCGCGCACGAGCTCCGGTCCATGTTCCAGCCCCGTCATGGCCAGACGCAACGGCATGAACAGCGCCTTCCCTTTCGCGCCGGTCGCGGTCTTGAGACGCTCGACCATCGCCTTGTAGCTCGCCTCGTCGCCCGGCGCGCCGTTCGTGCGCAACTCGTCGCGCAACTGCTCGGCGAACGCGCGATCGATCTCAGGCGCAGTGAACTCGCGCACGAACTGCAGGGCGCCCGCGAATTCGGTCAGACGATGCACGCTCGTTTTCACCAGCTCAATGCCTTCTTCGAGCCATGGCACGTCGAAGAACGGACGCACGAGCGGCGCGAGTTCGGTCGCGCTCATCGCGTGAATGTACTGGCCGTTGACCCAGTCGAGTTTCTTCTGATCGAACATCGCGTCGGCAGGATTGACCCGCTCGAGGGAGAACTTCTCGATCGCGTAGGCGCGCGAGAAGACATCCAGTCCGTCCGGCGACGACCAGCCTAACAAGGTCAGGTAGTTGACCATCGCGTCCGAAAGATACCCCTGACTCGCGAACTCGGAAACGGACGTCGCCCCGTGGCGCTTCGACAGCTTCGATCCATCCGAGCCATTGATCAGCGCGACGTGGGCGAATTGCGGCACGCTCCACTCCATCGCGCGATAGATCAGCACCTGCCGGTGCGTGTTCGTCAGGTGCTCGGCGGCGCGGATGACGTGCGTGATCTCCATGTCGTGATCGTCGACCACCACACAATAGTTGTACGTGGGGAAGCCGTCCGAACGCACGACGATGAAGTCGCCGAGCGACTCCTTGCGCCACGTCACCTCGCCGCGAATCGCATCGTCGATGGTCACGTCGCCATCGTCAGGAACGTGAAAGCGAATCGCGTGCGGCGCATCATCATTCCGGCGATCTTTCCAGCATTTGAGATCGTAGTGCGGCGGACGCCCTTCCGTCTCTGCCTGCTTTCTCTTCGCCTCGAGCTCTTCTTCCGTGCAGTAGCAGCGATACGCAACGTTGCGCTCGATCAGCTCGCGTGCGACGCGCTGGTAAATCTCCACACGTTCGCTCTGCCGATACGGCGCGTGCGGCCCGCCGAGGTCGGGACCTTCACTCCAGTCGAGGCCGAGCCAGCGGAGATCGCCGAGAACCATCTCTTCGGACTCGCGCGTCGACCGCGCCTGATCGGTGTCTTCGACGCGGATAAGGAACGTGCCGTTGTGATGCTTTGCGAACAGCCAGTTGAAGATGGCCGTGCGCGCACCGCCGACGTGGAGATGTCCGGTGGGAGATGGAGCGAAACGAACGCGAACCATGGGTTAGTTCCTCGGAGTTCCTCGGAGTTCCTCGGAGTTCCTCGGGAGCTCCACAGCGACGATCGCCATCGCGCAGACGCCTTCCGCGCGTCCGATGAATCCGAGGTGATCGGTGGTGGTTGCTTTGACGTTGACGCGTCCGAGGGGGAGATCGAGCAGACGTGCGATCGACTGCGTCATTGCGTCGCGATGCGGCGCGAGCTTCGGCTGCTGCGCGATGATCGTCACGTCGACGTTCGCAATCTCCGCGCTCATCTGATCGAGAATCCGCTTCGCCTCCGCCACGAATTGCGACGAGTCGGCGTTGCGCCAGCGCTCATCGCTCGATGGAAAGTAATGGCCGATGTCGCCCGCGCCGGCGGCGCCGAGAATGGCGTCGGTGATTGCGTGGAGCACCGCGTCCGCATCGGAGTGGCCGGCCAGACCGCCTTCCTCGGAGATGCGCACGCCGCCTAACACGAGCGGACGCGATGCATCGAACGGATGGACGTCGATGCCCTGCCCGACGCGCATCACATCGCACTCCACTGCTGCAGATACGACTCCGCAATCGCGAGATCCTCGGGAACGGTGATCTTGAGATTGCGCGGATCGCCCGGAACGCCTTTGACCGTATAGCCGAACCGCGCCGCGAGCCCCGCTTCATCGGTGCCTTCGATGCGCTCGTGCTGCGCGCGCGCGATCACGTCACGCAACACTTCCGCGCGAAAACACTGCGGCGTCTGCGCCGCGCCCAGCATCGAACGATCGAGCGTTTGGGCGATGGTGGCGTCGTCGGTCATCAGATGAATCGTGTCAGTCACCGGCACGATCGGCAACGCGGCGCCAACCTCGCGTGCGGCGTTCAGCACCGCATGAAATGTTTCCGTCGAGAAGAGCGGACGTGCGGCGTCATGCACGGCGATGAGCTCCGCATCGTGCGCTTCGGCAAGCCCATGGATCACCGACTGCTGCCGCGTCGCACCGCCGGCGACGAACGTCACCCGCTCGCTGTTCTTCACGCTCGCAAGCAACATCTCCGCGACCGGAACGACGACGCGCAGCACCTGATCATCGACGAGAAAGCGCTCGATCACATGCTGCAAAAGCGGCTTCCCCGCGAGCGGCTGGAACTGCTTCGGAATGTTGCCGCCGAAACGGGAGCCGGAGCCGGCGGCTGGAATGATCACTACGACACTCATGCGTGGCCGCACGGAATTGAAAATTGAAAATTGAAAATTGAAAAATCGGAACAACTCGCGCTACGCGTGGCGACCTTCATATCTTTCAATTTTCAATTTTCAATTTTCAATTCGCACTCGCGACTGCAGGAGCGGCTACACCGACATGATGTCCGTTTCCTTCTGCTTCAGCACACTCGCCACTTCATCGATGTGCCGGTCGGTCATCTTCTGGATTTCTTCGAGGGCGCGCTTTTCGTCGTCTTCGGAAATGGCTTTGTCTTTGAGCAGTTTCTTCAGCTTTTCGTTGCCGTCGCGGCGGACCTGGCGGATTGCGGTGCGCGACTCTTCGGCCATGCCGTGGGCTTTTTTCACCAGGTCCTTGCGGCGCTCTTCGGTGAGCGTGGGGACGGGGACGCGGATCACTTTGCCATCGGAGGCGGGATTGAATCCGAGGTCGGCGTTGCGGATGGCCTTTTCAATCGGCGCGACCATCGACTTGTCCCACGGCTCGATCACGAGGAGCGCCGGCTCGGGGACTTTGATGTTCGCGGCCTGCGCAATGGGCGTGGGCGTGCCGTAGTAGTCGACCATGACCGTGTCGAGCATGGCGGCGTTCGCGCGGCCGGTGCGCAGCGTTTTGAAATGCGCGTGCAGCGCTTCGATCGCACCGTGCATGCGGTGCTGGACATCGCGGGTTACGTCGTTGATGGACATTGCTTAGGTACCTCGTCTGTCTTACGCCAGCTCGTCGGAAACGATCGAGCCGACGTCCTCGCCGAGCAGCGCGCGTTTGACGTTGCCCTTCTCGCGCAGCGAGAAAATATAGATCGGAATCGAGCTGCCGCGCGCGAGGTCGATGGCGGCGGCGTCCATCACCTGGAGGCGATCGGCGAGCACGCGCTGATATGTGACGCGCGGCAGACGCTCGGCATTCGGATCTTTTTCCGGATCGGCGGTGTAGATGCCGTCGACTTTCGTCGCCTTGAAAATGATGTCGCACTTGAGTTCCGCGGCGCGCAGTGCGGCAGCGGAGTCGGTGGTGAAAAACGGATTGCCGGTGCCGGCGGCGCAGATGACCACGCGGCCTTTTTCCAGATGGCGAATGGCGCGGCGGCGGATGAACGGTTCCGCGACCTGCGACATGGAGATCGCGGTCGTGACGCGCGTCGGCACGTTGCGCTTTTCGAGCGCGTCCTGCAGCGCGATGCCATTCATCACCGTGGCGAGCATGCCCATCTGATCGCCGGCCACACGGTCGATGCCGTGCGTCGCCGCGGTCATGCCGCGGAAGATGTTGCCGCCGCCGATGACGATCGCGATCTGCACACCCATCTGGTGCACTTCCACGATCTCGTCCGCGATGGTCGCGAGCACGTCCGCATCGATGCCGCTGCGCCGTCCACCCATGAGGGCTTCACCCGAAAGCTTGAGCAGAATGCGCTTGAATTGCGGTTGCGTAGCGGCGTCAGTCATGCGGTGCGCGTTATAGCACGTAGAGGAGTTTGTGGGAGTTCCTCGGAGTTCCTCGGAGTTCCTCGGGTTCCTCGGAGTTCCTCGGAGTACCTCGGAGTACCTCGGAGGAGCGAACACCACCGGCGACACCAACCGAAGAACCGAGGAACCGAGGTACTCCGAGGAACTCCGGGGAACTCCGAGGAACCCGAGGAACCGAGGTACTCCGAGGTACAAAAAAACGGCGGGCCGCAGCCCGCCGTTTTTGCTCGCGCCAAAAGCGCGCTTACTGCTTCATGTACGACGCGACTTCGGCGGCGAAATCTTCGCTGCGCTTTTCGATGCCTTCGCCGAGCTTGTAGCGGGTGTAGCGGGTGATGCCGTACTGGCAGCCTGCATCCTTGCCGCGGCGCTGGAGGTACTGCGTGACCGTCGCCTTGTCGTCCTTGATGTACGGCTGTTCGAGAAGGCAGGCCTCGCCGTAGAACTTGTCCATCTTGCCGGTGACCATCTTCTCGACGATGTTCTCCGGCTTGCCCGACTTGAGAGCCGCGTCGCGCGCGATTTCGCGCTCGGTCTCGAGATCCTTCTCGGTCACGTCCTCGCGGCGGAGGAAGCGCGGCTCGGCCGCGGCGATGTGCATCGCGATGTCGCGCGACACTTCTTCGAGATCGCCGCCTTTGGTGCCGCTCTGCGCGATCACTTCCACCAGCACGCCGATCTTGCCGCCGCCGTGAATGTACGATCCGAGGACCGCATTCTCCGGAGCTTCGTATCGGGCGAAGCGGCGCACGGAGATGTTCTCCTTGATCGAGCCGATCTGCTCGGCGACCTTCTGGCTCACCGGCTCGTCGCTGCCCGGCCACTTCTCATTGAGGAACTCTTCGACCGTCGTGGCGCTGCTCTTCGCAACGGCCTGCGCGACTTCGGTCGCAAAGCGCTTGAAGTTTTCATTGCGGCCGACGAAATCGGTCTCGCAGTTCACTTCGACGATCACGCCCGTGTTGCCTTCGACGTGCGCGATGATCGTTCCTTCGGCCGTGACACGGCCGGCTTTCTTACCCGCGGCCGCGAGTCCCTTCTTGCGAAGGATCACCACCGCCTGCTCCATGTTGCCCTGCGCCTCGGTGAGCGCGTTCTTCGCGTCCATCATCCCGGCGCCGGTGGAATCACGCAGCTCTTTGACCATGGCTGCCGTAATCTGCGTCATTTCAAACCTCGTTTTGTTTTGATTGCGAGCAGCGGACGCCGCTCGTTGGAGGAACGAGGACGAGCGCCTTGCGCCCGTCCCCGGAAATCACTCGCTTCAGGGAAATCAGACCGCCGGAGCGGCCTGCATCTGCTCGGTGGCGAGGTCGGCCGGCATCATGTCGCCGCCCTGGTCGCCCTTGTCCTCGACGCCGATGAACTTCTCTTCGGCCAGGTTGTAGCCCTCGAGGCACGCGTCGGCGATCTTGGTCGTGAACAGACGGATCGCACGGATCGCGTCGTCATTGCCTGGGATGACATAGTCGATGTCTTCCGGATCGCAGTTCGTGTCGACGATGGCAACGACCGGGATGCCAAGCTTCTTGGCTTCCTGCACCGCGATGTACTCCTTCTTCGGATCGATCACGAAGAGTGCATCGGGAAGGCCGTCCATCTCGCGGATACCGATCAGATTCTTCTGCAGCTTCTCGCGCTCACTGTCGAGGTGCGCGCGCTCCTTCTTCGACATTTCCTTTTCGGTGTCGCCGAGGATCGACTCGATCTCTTTGAGACGTTCGATCGACTTGCGAACTGTCGTGAAGTTGGTGAGCGTGCCGCCCAGCCAGCGGTTGTTCACGTAGAACATGCCGCAGCGGTTGGCTTCTTCGAGAATTGCGTCCTGCGCCTGGCGCTTGGTGCCGACGAACAGGATGCGTTTGCCCTGGGACGCGAGGTCCGAAATGAATGCCGAGGCTTCCTTAAAGAGCTTGAGCGTCTTCTGCAGGTCAATGATGTAGATCCCGTTGCGCTTGCCGAAGATGTACTTCTTCATCTTCGGGTTCCAGCGCTTGGTCTGATGACCGAAGTGAACGCCAGCCTCCAAAAGCTCTTTCATCGTAATAGAGACCGCCAAGAGAACCCTCCTTTATGAATTGAGAATTAAGAATTGAGAATCGAGAAAAACAACGACTCTGACAGACACAAAAAAGACAGGAGCCGGCGAAGCTCCTGCCTTCATGAAACGACCTTAGAGAAACCGGGACATCATCAGCGCTTCGAGAACTGGAAGCGGGCGCGGGCGCCCTTCTGTCCGTACTTTTTGCGCTCCTTCATGCGCGGGTCGCGCGTGAGGAGGCCGGCCTTTTTGAGGCGCTTGCGCAGCTCGGTGTTGTAGACCTGCAGCGCGCGCGAGATGCCGTGGCGGATGGCACCGGCCTGACCGCTCGGGCCGCCGCCGTCGACCGTCACGACGATGTCGAACTTGTCGACCGTCTCGGTCAAAGAGAGCGGCTGCTTGATGATCATCTTGAGCACTTCGTTGCCGAAGTAGTTGTCCAGCGAGCGGCGGTTGACCGTGATCGCGCCCGATCCCGGACGAATGTGCACGCGCGCCGTCGACGTTTTCCGTCTTCCCGTTCCGTAGTATTCGACCAAAGCCAAGGAATCCTCCTGTGATTATTCGCCGGGCTTCAGCGCCTCAGGCTGCTGGGCCTGATGCGGATGATTCGCGCCGCGATACACCTTCAGTTTTTTCAGCATTTTGCGGCCGAGCTTGTTCTTCGGCAGCATGCCCCACACCGCTTCTTCGATCATCGTCTCGGGCTTTTCAGCACGGACGAAGCGAGCGGCGCGCTCTTTGAGACCACCCGGATAGAGCGAGTGCTTCCGGTAGATCTTGTCAGTCTCTTTCTTGCCGGTGAGACGAACCTTCTCGGCATTGATGACGATCACGTGATCGCCCGTGTCGAGAAACGGCGTGTAGGTCGGCTTCGATTTGCCGGAAATGATGTTGGCAATCGTCGTCGACAGACGTCCGAGGACCATGTCCTGGGCGTCGATCACAAACCAGCGCGGCTCGATGTCGCCCTGTTTGGGAAAATAGGTACGCATGACTCTCCCTGAAAACTCGTTGTCGGTTGTCCGTTATCCGTTGTCCGTGGGGCTCGGGCCGGACAGCGGGCAACTGACTGGAACTGCAAGAAATCGATCGGCGCAGGTGTGGACCGCGAACGCCGGCGATGACTCTGAGACAGAACACACCTTCCCTTGGGGGAAAGGGCCAAAACGGTAACACTGCCGAACGCGAGGAGTCAACGCATTCATTCCCGCGGCGTTCAGTGATAGAAGCCGGAGGCGTGACCGCTCGCATCATCGACGGCAAAGCCGTGGCGCAGGAGCTGGAACAGGAAGTCGCCTCCAGCATTTCCCGACTGACGTATCGCCCCGGTCTGGTGGCGGTGCGGGTCGGCAACGATCCCGCCTCCGAAATCTACGTCCGCAACAAGGCAAAGAAAGCGCGCGAGCTCGGGCTCGAAGGAACGGAGCTCGTCTTTCCGGAGACGCTCAGCGAAGCCGAACTGCTCGCCGAAGTGGACCGGCTCAATGGCGACGAAACGGTCGATGGCATTCTCGTGCAGCTGCCTCTCCCGAAACAGATCGACGCGCGCAAAGTGATCGATCGCATCGCGCCGGAGAAAGACGTGGATGGCTTCCACCCATTCACTGTCGGCCTGCTGCATCAGGGACGGCCCGCGCTCGCGCCATGCACGCCCGCCGGCGTGATTCGCCTCATCGAGTCGACCGGCGAGACGATCGAAGGAAAGCACGCGGTCGTGATTGGCCGCAGCGACATCGTCGGCAAACCGATGGCGGCGCTCCTGCTGCAGAAGAACGCAACCGTCACGATCTGTCATTCGAAAACGCGCGATCTTCCGGCGATTGCACGGCAGGCGGACATTCTCGTCGCGGCGATCGGACGCCCGATCTACGTCACCGCCGACTTCGTGAAGGACGGCGCGATCGTGATCGACGTGGGGATGAACCGCGCCGGCCCGGAGTTCGCGCCGCAACTCGCACATGACGCCGAAAAATCGCGCCTCCTCGAAAAGAACGGCAGTGTTTTGTTAGGCGACGTCGATTATGCGCGGGCGAAAGAAGTCGCCTCTTGGATCACGCCGGTGCCGGGCGGCGTCGGACCGATGACCATCGCCATGCTGATGCGAAACACCGTCGATGCGGCGGAGCGCCGCCGCGCGTGATGCTGCGGGCGGGACTCACCGGCGGCATCGCCAGCGGCAAGTCGACCGTCCGCAAGCTCTTCGCATCCCTCGGCTGCTACACCATCGACGCGGACGCTCTCGTCGCACAGCTTTATGAGCCGGGCCGCGCGGGACACACCGCGCTGGTCGAAACATACGGCCGCGCGATTCTGCGCGAGGACGAAACGATCGACCGTCCGAAGCTCGCGGATATCGCTTTCGCGAACCCGGACGAGGCGAAGAAACTCAACGCGCTCATTCATCCGATCGTGCTGCGCGAAACGGCCGCATTGCTCGACGCATACGAGCGAACGCATGAAGACGCAATCGCGGTGGTCGAGGCGGCGCTGATGCTCGAATCGGGCGGCTACAAGCGCTACGACAAGCTGGTGGTGGTCGACGTCGCCCCGGAAATTCAACTGGCCCGCGGCATCGCCCGCGGCCTCACGCGCGAAGAAATGCTGCGCCGGATCGCGAACCAGATCGCGCGCGAGGAGCGGCTGCGCGTGGCGGATTACGTCATCGACAACAACGGCGATGCCGCGCAGCTCGAGCGCGAGACAGAGCGTGTGTTTGCTGCACTGCAAAACGACTGAGCGAACCGGTGCGGACCAGCCCCTCATCCGCCCTTCGGGCACCTTCTCCCCGCACGCGGGGAGAAGGGCAACAACATTCATCTCCCCTCGCCCCGCTTGCGGGGAGAGGGTGGCGCGCAGCGCCGGGTGAGGGGCCGCGCGATTGCACAGGACACTTACGCTTGAACGCAAAAACGCCCCGGCGTTTCCACCGGGGCGTGACGTTGCAGCGACTGCGCTGAAAACTAGGTCGTGGTCGTGCCCGACGTGCCGGTCGTCGTGCCGCTCGTCGTCGTGCCCGTGCCGGTGGTCGTGCCCGTGCCGCCCATCGTGCCGGTCGTGCTGCCGGTGCCGGTGGTGTCGGTGGCCATCGTGTCGGTGGCCATCGTGTCGGTCGAGGTCATGCCGGTGTCGGTCGACATGCCGGTCTCGGTCGTGCCCGCCGTCATGGAGGTGTCGGTCGACGCCGCGGTGTCATTCGTCTCGACGTTGGTCGTTTCGGTCTTCTTGCAGGCGACGAACGTCACCAGCGTCAGGATCGCCAGGAGAACCATCAGTTTTTTAGCCATTTTTCTTCTCTTTCCTTTTTCTATTTCGTGGTGGTGCAAGCCTCGGGCGCTGGTTCGATGTGGGTGCCGAGCTCACCTCCCTTGCCTTTCGAATCTGAAACATGCAGAGCTCTCCCCGTGGGGAAAGCAGACCCTGGTCCCGGAAAAGCAACGAAAGTGCCACAAAGCAAAAACGCCCCGCATTGCGGCGGGGCGTTTCTGTCGTCGCGTCGAATGCGACTAGGTCGTGGTCGTGCTGGTGGTGCCCGCCGTCGTGGTCGTGCCGGCGGTGCCCGTCGTGTCGGTGGCGGTCGTGCCGGTGGCCGACGTGTCGGTCGAGGTCATGCCGGTGGCCGACGTGTCGGTGGTCGACATCGTGGTGGTCGACGTGTCGGTCATGCCGGTGTCGCTGGCAGCGGTGTCGCCGGTGGTCATGGAGGTGTCGGTGGCACCGGTGTCGGTGGTCGACTCTTCCTTCTTGCAGCCGACGGCGAGCATCGAAACAACGAACAGGGCGATGAGGGTCAGAACGAGTGATTTCTTCATTTGTGCAATTCTCCTTGCTTTCTTCTTCAGATTCGCAGATCTGAAAGGTTGATGACGAACAGACGGACAACGAGCCGCCTGGCGGCGAAACTCGCAGATTGTCCTTGGGGGATACCACCGGGGGCACGGAAGACGCAGCGGCGTCCTCACGCGGTCGCTATGATAAGAGCAGAGCCTGTGATGTCAAGTCACCCCGCCCCATCGCCGCGTCCGGAAGTCGCGCCGCAGCACGTGCAACTGGCGTCATTCGACGGCACCACGATCCACTACGACATCTACGACGCGCCGTCGGCGACCACGGTTATTGTGGTGCCCGGCTTCTGGCGCGACCGCCAGCATCCGTCGATGGTGCGCCTCGCCCGTTTCCTCAATGCCCTCGGCTATCGCGCGGCGATCGTCGACGTGCGCGGCCACGGCGACAGTGAAGGCATTTACGGCTTCAATCTCAATGAGCACTACGACGTCGCTGCAGTGGCGAACGATCTGCTGCGCAAGTGTGCGACGTCGTCGACTCTCACGCTGCTCGGCTTCTCATATGGCGGTGCGATCGCGGTCTCGACCGCGGCGCGGCATGACCTGCCGATCGCGTCACTGCTGCTGATTTCGGCAGTCGCCGATTTCGAGATGATCGCCCCGAAGCTCAACCCATTCACCATGCACCGCCACATCGCATTCTCACAGGCATTGAGGCGACCGCGCTTCGCCTGGAGCGTGCGCAAAACGGCGAAGATTCGCGCTCTCGACGACATTGCGAGCGTGCGCGTGCCGGTCTGCTTCATTCACGTGAAAAACGACTGGCTGATCGGCCACCGCCATTCGGTCGCACTGTACGAAGCGGCACAGGAACCGAAGGAACTGCATCTCCTCGACATCGAAGGGAACTACCACGCCGATCGGATCTTCAACGTCGCATCGGATTCGATCGAGCCGATCGTGAGTGAGTTTCTCGAGCGGCATAGTGAGAAGTAGCGAGTGGCGCGTAGCGAGTTGCCAGGGCTGTTTCGCCTGGGCGCCAGGCTTCGCGGTCTGCACGCCGTTTTCATCCGCTGCGAACGCGCCTGCGCCTTCCCGCCCGGGCGACACCGCCCTGGCAACTCACCACTCGCTACTCGCCACGTAAAACACAAAGGCCGCGTGCTCATCGCACCGCGGCCCATTCGGCACCAGTGTAGGCGGAGGTCGGATTACGTCGTCGGGAGCGGCGCGTGCGGCAGCCGCGGCGCAACCGGAACGATCTCGATGACCTGCAGCTCAGGCATCATCTGGTCGTAGCGTGGGCGTGAAGTCTCGGCCTTCGCTGCCGAGGTCTCGCTGCCATTGTCCTGCGTCCACTCTTCCCCGTCGAAAACCCACATGATCGTGTCCTTTCGTCAGTGGCAGATAGTTCAAGTGGCCTGCCAGCGCGCCGCGAAAGCGTTCCGCCTCGCAACGACTATACATACGAAGGACTTACGCGAAGAGTTTGGAAAGTGCGGTGTCGGATCCGCAACAGGACGTGTCCGGATTCCGATGCAGAGCGTCCATATCAATGAACGCTACGCCTTCTTTTTCGCGAGGTATTCGGCAAGTTTGCGGTAGGCGTGGCCGCGGTGCGAGACGGCGTCTTTTTCGTCCGGCTCCATTTCCGCGAAGGTCTTTTTCGACCCTGCCGGCTGAAACCAGGCGTCCCAGCCGAAGTGGCGATCGCCACGGGGCTGGACCAGAATCTCACCGATGGTTTCCCCGACGAAGAGCTTGACCGCTTTGCCGTCCCAGTAGCCGACGCAGCATTGCGCTTTTGCCGCACGGTTGTTGAGCGCGTACGCCATGGCCGCGAGGCCCGTTCCACCCGCTGCTTCGAGCAGCCAGCGCACATACGGACCGGGAAAGTTGCCCAGCTCGTCGAAACCCAATGACACATCTTCGACGATGAGGCGCTTGTAGCCTTTCGTCTTCGCGGTCTCGAGTTTGTAGCGGGTGATTTCTTCGACCGTCGCCGCCTGAATTTCCGGCAGCGTCAGTGAGACGCGCAACAAAGGCTCGCCGAGGATGCGCTCGGCTTCGATGCCTTTATTGGGGTTGGTCGAGACGAGAATGAGCTTCTCGGTCTCGGCGGTGGTCTGAGCCGGTTTTGCGGCCTTCTGCGGCTGCTTGGGGCTCGTCTTCGGCGGATCGGCCTTCTTCGTCGACTTCGGCAAGACGGCGATTCTACTCGGCTGGCAGCGTACGGAGCGACCGGGTCAGGCGAATCCGTAATGTGTCGGGTGCGCTCACCGGCGAGAGGCGCCGGCGGATGAACGAGCGCAGTTTGCGATGAACCGAAATGCGAACTTCGCAGTCCGGGCAGTTGCTCAGATGAATCTCGAGCGCGTGCTTCTTGTGATCGCCGAGCGATCCATCGAGAAAGAAGTACACCACGCGTTTCACATCGTCACAGAGCATCACTGCTTTCCTTCCGTGGGCATGAGGTGACGGCCTTGCATCGATCAACTTCGTTGCAGTTTTGTGAATTCCGGAATGGGCCGTGACCAGCAATGAAAGTTTGACTCCGCGTGCGGCCTCTGCAACGGAGCCGCCAGCTTTCGTCGCGTCTGCGCGCGACGGGCAAAATTGAAAAAGCGCCCAGCGAGGCACGCTCGTCGTGATCTGATCTTTCAATTTTCAATTTTCAATTTTCAATTTTCAATTCACACCCGCGACGACCGCCGCCTGAAACACGAAAGGCGGCCTCTCGGCCGCCCTCGCAATCACCGCATCGAGTTCAACTACTCGATCTCGAACCGCTCTTCCTCTTCTTCGTCGACGAGCTCGAAATCCTCGTCTTCGTCGTCGCCGGCGAAGAGCACTGCTTCTTCGTCTTCCTCCGGCTCCTGCACGTCGCCCTCGTCGGGCTTCGCCTCGTCCTTCTTCTTGCGGCCCTTCGTCTCGTCTTTGCGCGAGCGCATCTTGGCCGGCTCGGCTTCGCCGCGGATGTAGCCGTACTTGCGGGCGTACTCGAGCAGCGTCCGCTCGAGCATCTTGCGGCCGCGATACAGGCGCGACATCACCGTGCCGACCGGGCAGTCGAGGATCTCAGCGATTTCCTTGTACGAGAAGCCTTCGATGTCGGCGAGCAGCACCACCATCTTGTAGTCATGCGGGAGCGAGTCGAGCGCACGCTTGACGTCGGCATCCATCATGTCCTGGAAGATCTCGCTCTCCGGATCGCGGATCAGATCCGGCGCATTCTTCTGAATGACACGCTCGTACGACTCTTCAATCTCGGAGAAGTCGATCTTGTGCGGCGTGAGCTTCTTCTTCCGGTAGTTGTTGATGAACGTGTTCTTCATGATCTTGAAGAGCCACGCCTTGAAGTTCGTTCCTTCTTCGAACTTGTCGTAGTACTTGTACGCCTTCAGATACGTCTCCTGGACGAGGTCTTCCGCATCCTCGGAGTTTCGCGTCATGCGATACGCAGTGTTGTACAGCGAGTCGACGTACGGCATGGCCGCCTGCTCGAAGTCCCAACCCTGCTCGTGTGTGATTTCCGCGCTCTTCATGGTGTCTCCCTGCGACAACGGCAACAGCAGAAAACTTCAGGTTTCGTGCCGCATGCATCCTTAGATGCACGGACAAATAAAATAGTTACGCGCGGCGGGACACGTTCGTCCAAGTCATGCCCGCCGAGTGGGTTACGTGAGAAGCCGCGGCCTGCGAAGCCCGCGTCGCCTGCGAAGACACAAAGGCATGTCCGTCACGAATGCCGGACACGTCCGTCCACGAAAGCGGCTTGTCAACGAGAGATACTAAGGTCTACTGAAGGGAACTGCTGGCAAACTGGTTGTGAACGTTGCCGCTCAGCGCCGGTATTCCCCAGCCGGCGAATGATACACAGGCTCTTCGCCGATTTCAATCCCGATATGCGAGAAGTAGTTCTTCATACGCCCGGGTGATCTCGATGAAGCGCATCGCAGCACTGTTCTGCTCGCCGGCCGGCGCTCCGTGGAAGCGATCCGGATGGTGCTGCGCGGCGAGCTTGCGATAGGCGGCACTCAGCTCCTGCCGCGTCGGCGTTCCCGTGATGCCGAGCATGGCGAGGAGTTCGGATTGCGAGCGGGAGCTGCGGGAAAAAAGTGGAGTCTCACTCCCGCCGCGATCGGCACTGCGCGGAGGCGCATCTTTCGCGCGATTGATGTAGTCGAAGCCATAGCTCTGCCGCAGCCGCGCCAGCGCATCGGTATGAAATCCGAGGCCGAAACTGAGGTCGAGGAGGGCAGCGTACTGGCGGAGCGGGATCGGACCTTCGCGCTTCGCGACGAGCTGGACCGCCGTTTCGAGCAGATTCGAACGCTGCTGTTGCGTGGCCGCACGCGCATAACTCTCGGCCCAGTTACAGACGTCGATCCCGCTCGTCACCGGTGCGGCGATGCCGGTGCCGCGGCGAATCTGCCGCAGGGCGTCGTCACCGCTCGCGCCGCCGGCGGTGAGGATCTGAAAGAGGAGTGACGCGGCGACGGCGTCGCGGTTCGGCACCACGCGATCGACGGCTCGCGACTTCTCGGCGCGCGCGATGCCCATCGCCGTCACGACGAAGACGGCCAGCGCGCCTCCCGCGCCGAGCATGAAGAGAGCGGCGATGAGCTCCACGATGCGCCTGACACCTCAGACGGCGGCGGAAACGAGCGCGTCGACCTCTGCGATGCGCGCCTCGAGCTCGCCGTCGCTGAGCACGCGACGTGAGCCTTCGACGTCGATCTCTTCGTCGACGCTGATCCAGCTTTTGCAGCCGCCGTAGATGTCGCGATACTCCACCTGCGTGGCGCGGGCCAGCTCCCAGGTGCGGACGGCGAGAACGTACAGCGCCTGATCGGGACGGAAGCGGTAACGCGCGTCGAGGGTCTCGCGCGGAATGGCGACGAGGCTCGCGAGCCGTTCGAGCGTCTCCCGATCGCCCACCGTCCACGTACGCACGACTTCGCACCAGTGCGTGATCTCGACCCGCGGCCGCGCATCTGACTCGCCCTGATGAAAGTAGGTCGGATAGAGATAGAAGCGCTCCGCCTCGACGCCGAACGACGGATCCGCAATGCCCCCCTTCCGGATGAGCAGGATCTGCTCGCCGCTGCCGAGGGCGGCGATGACGGTGGACCATTCCTTGAGGGCGGTGTGGTTGGGGAGCTTCATGATGTTGACCCGTTCCCAGTTGCCTGTTGCCAGAAAGCGGAGCGGGAACAGGCAACTGGCAACTGGCAACTGGTTAACCGGGTTGATACGTGACGGAGTTTACCGGGCCTTCCCAGATCGTCACCGCCACCACCACTGCGTTCTCGTCGCTCACCGCCGCCTGCAGCTCTCGCGCGAACCATTCGGCAATGTTTTCGGCGCTGGGGTTGATGGTGGTGAATGGGGGGACGTCGTTGATGCAGCCGTAGTCGAGCGTTTTGGCGAGTTGTTCGAGCTTTCGTTTCGCGCTGACGAAGTCGACGGCGATCGCGTCGTCGTCAATGCCGCCTCCGGTAGCGGCGAGGTCCGCCTCGACTTTGTAGGAGTGGCCGTGCAGCGGCTCGGAGATGCCGCGGTATTCGCGCAGGTAGTGGGCGGCTTCGAAGCGCGCCTCGACGCGGACGGTGAAGTTACCGGCCATGCTGCTCCGGAAAAACGAACTCGAGCAGACCTTCTTCGGCGCCGAGCTCGCGCAGTTCATCGATGGTCGCCGCAGAGCGCAGCAGCTCGATCGCACGCTGGTCATCCCAGCAGGCGGTCGGGTTGCTGTCGGACGCGAGATCGAGCAGCGCCAGCAGGGTGCGGCGGCGGTTTTCGTCCACGATCCGAAGTGTACAATGCGCGCCGATTTACGATGCCGCTGCCGAAATCAATCCTCTGCACCGGGTGCAAACGAACGTATCCGGAGGGCTGGAAACGCTGCCCCTACTGCGGCCATGACGAGCTGCGCGCGAAGCTGGAACAGCAGTCGCGCCGCTACATGGAAAAGAAGGTGCGGGAGTTCGAGCAGCGCACCGGCACCGGCAAGGCGGGCCGCAAGGAAGAGCGCCGCGACGAGCGCGGCGGCCGCGATCGCCAGCCGCAGCGGCAGCGCGACGGACGCCGTCCACAGCAACAA
>JALYOB010000207.1 GCA_030857085.1 Acidobacteriota bacterium
GATTTGCTGCGACCGGGAGAGTGTAGCGCGAAAGATTCGGGAGTGGTGGAGTTACTGGCGGGGGCGCGCGGCGGCCTGCTGGCCGAAGGCGCGGGCGGTGTCGATCAGTTCCTGAATCGTCGTCTGATCCTTGCCGCTGGCCTGCAGGAGATAAATGCGGATTGCGCTGCCGACCGGGATCACGGTGTTGGCCGGATCGGAGTAGAAGCGCTCGAGGCCGGAGACGAGCTCGAAGCCGCTCAGCTTTCCGGAGGTCGAGGTCTGGCGCTCGGTGCGCACCGCGAGACTCGCGCAGGGCGAAGTCGGACCGGCGGTGATGTCGATCTTGTCGAGCGCCTCGCGATATCCCTGCGAGTAGCCGATGGCCCAGAAGAGTTTCTCGGTGCTGCTCAGGCGAAGCCACTGCTCACCGTTGTCGGGCGGCGTGATCTCGGGAGTGGTCGTGCGATCGGCGGCGAATCCGGCGAAGGCATACATCAGCAGAGCGAGCCCGAAGGCGATTTTTTTCATTGACGCACCTTTTCGAACGGTGTGAGAACCGCGGCGATTCTAACCAACTTCTGTGGATGGACGGAAGAGATTCACTACCTCGCGGTCTCGATCTTCGTGCGGTAGCTCGCGACGTCGGGAGTGACTTCGATGTACGGCAATGCAGCCGCGAGCTCGCGCCGCGCCGCGTCGAATTGTCCGGTTTCATACAGCGCAACCGCGACGTAGTAACGGTACGGCTCTTCGCCTTTGCGCAGGCTGCCCGCACGTTCGAATCCCGCGAGCGCTCCCGCAAAGTCGCGCGCGCGATACAACCCCTCGGCGATGCGGATGTAGATCGCGTGATCGAGCGCGGCGATCGCGAGCACTTCGCGATAGAGGCGGCGTGCGTCGGTGAGATTCGCGGCGTTCAGCGCGCGTTCGGCAGCGGTGATGCGCGTATTGACTTCGGCGGCGGTGAGAACGCGCTGTGTTTGTGCGGGCTGCGGTTTGGTCGCTGTTTTCTGCGGTTGCGTTTGCGCCGGACGTTGTGTGGTTGTCGTCGACGGCGATGGCGGCTGCGTCGTCGCAGGCTGCATGGTTGCGGGACGGGGCGTCGTCGTCTGCGCCGGTGTCTGCTGCGGCTGCGTCTGCGTCTGTGCAGGTGCCGGTTTCACCGTCTGCACTTCGATGCGATCGACCGTGACCGGCGGCTGCTGCGTGACCACAGGTTTCGGACGATTGGTGTTCGTCGCGTTCTTCGTGCTGTTCGTTTTGTTCGTGTTGTTTGCAGACGGATTGACGACGGTCGTCCGCGGCGCTGTCGTTTGCGGCGCGGCGAGAGGTGCAGAGCCGCGCAGGCCGGCCACTTCTGCCGGCGTGAGCAGGCGGTTCGCCAGCGCATCGAACGCAGTGCGAACGCTCGCGGGCAGCGGCGCGCTCGCGTAGGTTCGCTCGATGCGCTCGGCCTGCAGAATGCGGCGCGCGGAATCGCGCGCGTGGTCTGCGTCGCCGAGTTTGTCGTACGCAAGCGCGAGGTACGCGTGTGCGGTCACATACGACGGCAAGGTGTCGACGAAGCCGAATGCCGCGAGCCGCAGATGCCGCGCTGCTTCATCGAAGTGGCCGCCGTCGAATGCCGCCACGCCGCGGCGCAGCAGGCTTCCATAGAACTCGCTCGGTGTCGCGGCGACGGCCGAAACGGCGAGGCCGCTGAGGGCGAGAAGCAACGCTGTCGTTCGAAACAATTTACGCATGCACGAGCCTGTCGCGCTCTACAACACAAGCGGACGCGGCGCGATTCTGCCATAGGTCCCCCGGAGGCCCGTCACAAATGCGGTAGTATGCCGGGCCGAAAATCGTGAAAAACAATGTGGTCGTGGTCGGAGGCGGACTAGCCGGTCTTGCGGCGGCGATCTATCTGGCGCGCGGCGGCCGCAATGTGACTGTGTTCGAAAAGCGCCAGGCGCTCGGCGGCCGCGCGATCACGAACGTCCGTCACGGCTTCCGCTTCAATCTCGGCGCACACGCGTTCTATCGCGGCGGCGCGGCCGCACGCGTCTATCGCGAGCTCGGGATTCCGGTGCGCGGCAATGTCGCAAAGCCGCGCGCGATCGCGCTGTTCCGCGGCAGGGAACTCCGCCTGCCGACGAACGCGCTGTCGATGCTGACGACGTCTCTTCTTTCGTTGCGCGGCAAAGCGCAACTCGCGTCGGCGTTCCTGCACGTCCGCCGCTTCGGCGGTGCGCGCGCAGGATCGATGAGCGCGCGCGAATGGATCGATGCACGCGTCACAGACAGCGGCGCGCGCGAAGTGCTCGAAGCGCTGATGCGGCTCGCGACGTATTGCGATCACGCGGAGCGGCTGAGCGCTGCTGCCGCACTCGGTCAGTTCAAAGTGCTGCTGCGCGGCGGCACGCTCTATGTCGACGAAGGATGGCAGAAGATCGTCGACTCGATGCACAGCGCCGCGATCTCGTCGGGCGTGCATTTCGTTTCCAGCTCGCGCATCGTCGGCGTCGAACATGATGGCGCGGTGCGGGCGGTGGAGCTCGGAGGTCTCGAGCTCGACGCCGATCGGATGGACACGCAGGCGCTCGCACTTCCGGAAGTTCGTCCCGAAGCGGTCGAAGGTGCGCGGTTGCCGGCGGAGACGGTGTTGCTCGCGGTCGATCCAGTGACCGCCGCGGAGCTGGCCGGTGATGCGGGCGCGTCGTGGGCGAATGCGCGTCCTGTCACCGCGGCCTGTCTCGACGTCGCCCTCCGCTCCCTCCCGAAGCCGCGCAACGTCTTCGCCCTCGGCATCGATGCGCCGCTCTACTTTTCCGTGCATTCCGCCTTCGCGCAGGTCGCGCCGAAAGGCGGCGCGCTCGTGCATCTCGTCAAATACAGCAAGGATCGTTACGCGACGAACGAGGAGCTCGAAGGCTCCCGCCCCCGCCGCACGACGGCGGCGATCGAAGACGAACAGGAACTCGAAGGCCTGCTCGATCGGATGCAACCCGGCTGGCGCGAAGTGCTCGTGCACCGCCGCTTCCTGCCGTCGATGACCGTGACGAACTCCCTCCTCACCCCCGGCATGCAACGCCCGTCACCGGTGACGAGTGTGAAAGGCCTTTATGTCGCGGGGGATTGGGTGGGGGATGAGGGGATGCTCTCGGATGCGGCACTCGCGAGTGCGAGAGCGGCGGCGAAGGCGATTCTGGCGAGCTAGCGGCGTTGCGCTCACGTGTCATCCCGCGCGCAGCGCGGGATCCCCTGCATACAGGCGACTGCGTGTTCTTTCGGCAGGGGATTCCGTGCCGTCTGCGCGGCACGGAATGACACGGAAGGGGTTGAGGCGACGAGCGCTTCGCGGGTCACCCTCTTTTCACCCGAATCCCCCCGCCCGAGGAGCGGAGCACCAGGCGCGGGCCGCCGGCGCCGATGCGGCCTTGGAGCGTGCCGTCGTTCTGCGTGCCCTGCACGGTCACTGGAACGTCCGAGCTCACGCTGCCGCCGCTGGTTTGTGCGTCGAGCTCCGCGTTCACGTTGCCGGTCAGCGTCAGCGTCACGCTGCCGCCGGAGGTCGCGAGCTTGGTGTCGTCGCGCAGCGGGCCGGCGAGTGACGCGACGATGGGGCCGCCCGAGGTGTGTGCGTCGATCGAGCCGCGGGCGTTGTCGATGCGGATGCCGCCGCCGCTCGTGCGTGCGACCACATCGCCGTCGATCTGCGAGAGGCGAATCGAACCGCCGGACGTCTTTGCTTCCACGCGACCGTTCGTGTTGCCGATCTCGATCGAGCCGCCTGAGGTGTGCGCGAGCACTTCGCCGTTCGCGCCGGCGACGTGGATCGAGCCGCCCGACGTTTCGAGATTCGCGCGGCCGCTGATCGTGCCGGTGCTGATCGAGCCGCCCGAGGTTTCGGCGTCGACATTGCCGCCGATGTTCGCGAGCTTGATCGCGCCGCCGGACGTGCTCACATCGACGTTGTAGTGCGCGGGAACGCGAATGTTCCACGCCACCTCATAGTCGTCATTCCACGTCCACCGAGAAATCCTCGGCAGATCGTCTTCGACGTAGACGTCGTTGCCGCTCTGGCGGAACTCGATCTTGTGGTCGCGCAGCCGCTCCTCGCCGCGACGGCCGCCGGTGCTGCGGACCACTTCCACGGCGACTCCGCTGCCGCCGGAGACGATCGTGATCGGGCCGAGGTCGGCGTCGAGGTGGAGCGTGCCTCCTTCGGCGACGTTGAAGCCCTTGCGGATCGTGTCATCCGCGGCAAAGAGAGGCGCGGCAACGGCGAGAGCGAGCGTGAGAGCAGCGAGTGTGCGCATGCCGGTTCATACGCATCGCCGCCTTAAAAGTTTGAAGTAAACTCCGCCCGCTATGCCGATCGACGACGCAAGTTTCAAGCTGGCGATGTCGCATTTCGCCAGCGGGGTCACCGTCGTGACCACCGAGCACGAAGGGCGGCCGTATGGGATGACCGTCGCGTCGTTCGCGTCGCTCTCGCTGCATCCGCCGCTCGTGCTGGTGTGCATCGAAAAGAGCGTCAAGACGCACGACGCGATCGCCGGCGCGGGCGCGTTCGGCGTGAGCATTCTCGCGCTGTCGCAGAAAGACATCTCCGGACGATTCGCGTCGAAGAACGACGACAAGTTTTCCGGCGTCGACGTCCGCCGCGGCGAGCTCGGCATCCCTCTCATCTCTGGCGCGATCTGCGCACTGGAGTGCCGCGTGCACACGCAGCTTCCGGGTGGCGATCACACGATTTTCGTCGGCGAAGTGGTCGATGTGCAGACCATTGACGCGGCGCCGCTCGTTTACTTTCGCAGCGCATATCGAGAGCTGACGTAGTGCGCGACATGAGCGATACCCTGCGCGCGACGTTCCGTCGCGTGCTGCGACTGGAGAATCGGCGCTCCGCGATCCGTCCGGGCCGCATCGAGCGCATTCACGATTTCGCGTCGCAGATTCTCGGCAACGCGCGCGAGCTGACGGTCTATCTGCCCCCCGGTTACGACGATCGTGAAGATCGCCGCTATCCCGTGCTCTACATGCAGGACGGGCAGAATCTCTTCGACGCGGAACGTGCGTATGTGCCGGGCAATCACTGGCGTCTGCACGAAGCGGCGGACGTCGCGATCGGCGAGCGCACCGCCAGTCCGATGATCATCGTCGGCGTCGATCACGCGGGCGTTGGACGGATGGACGAGTACACGCACGCGAAAGACGAAAAGCACAACGGCGGCGGACGCGCGAGCGACACCGCACGCATGTTCGCGGAAGAGTTGAAGCCGATGATCGACGGCCGCTATCGCACGCTCGGTGACGCGGAGAACACGGCCGTCGGCGGCTCGTCGTTAGGCGGCCTTTTCACGCTGCATGCGATCTTCACCCGCCGCGATCTCTTCGGCCGCGCGGCCGCGATGTCGCCTTCGGTCTGGTGGGCGAATCGGAGCATTCTCGAAACGGCGCGGCAGTATGAGGGACCGGCTCCGCGCCTCTGGGTCGACATCGGCGGACGGGAAGGTCTCGAGGCGCTCACCGATGCCCGCGCGCTGCGCGACGTGCTCGCGACGAAAGGGTGGAACGGGGAGACGTTCCGCTATTACGAAGATCGCCGCGCCGACCACAGCGAACGCGCATGGGCGCGGCGCGTGCGGCTGGTGCTGGAGTTTTTGTTCCCACCCGCGTAGTTTCGGCGCAACGTGATCGACACTCTCGGCCGCCCGGTGCGCGATCTCCGGATCTCCGTCACCGACCGCTGCAACTTCCGCTGCACGTACTGCATGCCGAAGGAGGTGTTCGGCCGCGACTTCGAGTTCCTGCGCCGCGCGGAGCTGCTGACGTTCGAGGAGATCACGCGCGTCGCCCGCATTTTCGTCAATCTGGGGGTGGAGAAGATTCGCCTCACGGGCGGCGAGCCTCTGCTGCGGCGCGATCTCGAACGGCTCGTCGCATCGCTCGCCGGCATTGAAGGTCTCACCGACGTCGCGCTCACGACGAATGGTTCGATCCTCACGAGCGAGAAGGCGCGCACGCTCGCAGACGCAGGCCTGCGCCGCATCACGATCAGTCTCGACTCGCTCGACGATGCGATTTTCCGCGCGATGAACGACGTCGATTTTCCGGTCGCACGCGTGCTCGACGCGATCGATGCAGCGGAAGATGCGGGGCTCTCGCCGATCAAGATCGATGTGGTGGTGAAGCGCGGTCTCAACGATCGCGGCATCGTCGACATCGCCCGCCGTTTTCGCGGCACGCCGCACATCGTCCGCTTCATCGAGTACATGGACGTCGGCAATACGAACGGCTGGCGTCTCGATGATGTGGTTCCCGGCCGCGAGATCCTTTCGACGCTTTCGCGCGAGTGGCCGCTCGTTCCGGCGGAAGCGAATTACTTCGGCGAGGTGGCGGAGCGTTTCCGTTACGCCGACGGCGCCGGCGAGATCGGGATCATCACGTCGGTCACGCAGCCGTTCTGCGGCTCATGCACGCGCGCCCGCATCGCCGCGGACGGGCAGTTGTATCTCTGCCTCTTCGCCAGCGCCGGCCACGATCTGCGCGCCTTGTTGCGCAGCGGCATCGCGGACGACGAGCTCGCTGCCGCGATCTCCTCGATCTGGCGAGGCCGTACGGACCGCTATTCGGAAGTGCGTCACGACGCCACTCCCTCTCTGCGGAAGGTGGAAATGTCGCACATCGGCGGCTGACTTCTAACGAACCCCTGATCGCGTGCGTCCATATCGAACGGAGGACCTCATGCGAAAGCTCACGCCCGTTTTTCTTCTTCTTCTCGCTTTTCCTTTGCTCGCCGCTTCGACGCGCACGACGACGACGAAAACCACGACCACCGATGGCGGCTCGCGCACGGAGTTCTCGATGGTGCACGACAGTGACGGGGACCATTACGCGCTCTGGGAACGCGACGGGGTTCGTTACGTCACCCGCGATCCGCGCGTCCTCGACGAGCTCGCAAACGCGCTCGAGGATCAGTCGAGCATCGGGCAGGAGCAGGCGGAAATCGGCCGCCGTCAGGCGGAGCTCGGCCGCAAGCAGGCGAGCATCGGCCGTGAGCAGGCCCGCATCGGGCGCGATCAGGCGGAGCTGGCGCGTTCGTCTTCGATGTCGGATTCGGAACGCGAGTCACGCGAACGCGAGCTCGAGGCGCAGATGCGCAAGCTCGAGGATCAGCAGCGGAAGCTCGACGATCAGCAGCGCGATCTGGACGAGGAGCAGCGCCGCCTGGACGAGAAGCAACGCGAGAGCGAACGCAAGTCGCAGCCGGTGATCGAGCGCATCTTCGAACGCGCCGTTCGCAACGGCACCGCGCGTCGCGAGTAGGCGGCAGGGAGCGACGGGGGCGCCTCCGGCGGGGGCCGGCACGGCCGGCCGCGCTGGTTGGCCAAGCCGTTACTCGCGCTGTGCGAACTGACCGCGGCCATCGAGTACAGCGTGCGTACGGGC
>JALYOB010000663.1 GCA_030857085.1 Acidobacteriota bacterium
CGCGGCTCGCCAGCTCACGGGCGAGCGCGAGGCCGATGCCGCTGGAGGCGCCGGTGATGAGGGCGGTTGGCATTGGGTTGTCGGTTGTATCGGGTTGTCGGTTATCGGTTGTCGGTTGTCGGTGTGCGGGCGGTCCCGTCTTCGCCCGGCCGGAACTCCGCCCCGAACGGACAACGGACAACGGACAACCAAACCCCAACCGACAACCGAGAACCGACAACCGACAACCAAGCCCCACCCCCCCATTGACCTTCCCACCATGGGAACCCTTACGTTCTCTCCAGTCGCCGCGAACGCCGGTTCGGGAACGGGCGATGAATGAGAAGAACGGGAGATCCACATGACTTCGCATCATCAGCATCATCAGCATCACGATCACTCCGGCCAGGGAACGGCGAAAGCCGTCGATCCGGTCTGCGGGATGACCATCGATCCGAATCGCGCGGCCGGGAGTTCGACGGTCGGCGGGAAGACGTATTTCTTCTGCAATCCGCACTGCAAAACGAAGTTCGATGCGAATCCGGCGGCCTATCTCGGCGAGGCGAAGCCGGTGCCGAAGGCGGCGCCGAAGGGGACGATGTACGTCTGCCCGATGGATCCGGAAGTGCGGCAGGAGGGGCCGGGAGCTTGCCCGAAGTGCGGCATGGCGCTCGAGCCGGAGACGATCGCCGCGCCCGCGACGAAGACCGAATGGACATGCCCGATGCATCCGGAAGTCGTGCGCGACGCGCCGGGAAGCTGCCCGATCTGCGGCATGGCGCTCGAGCCGCGCACGGTCACGCTCGAAGAAGAAAATCCGGAGCTCGACAACATGACGCGCCGCTTTCGCGTGAGCGTCCTCCTCACCATTCCCCTGGTCGTCTTCGCAATGCTGCGGCACCTTCCCGCCGCGCATGACGTGCTGCCGCAC
Organism: Acidobacteriota bacterium; assembly: GCA_030857085.1. Lineage (GTDB taxonomy): Bacteria > Acidobacteriota > Thermoanaerobaculia > Gp7-AA8 > Gp7-AA8 > QHVT01. The sequence goes on from JALYOB010000663.1 coordinate 911, forward strand.
GCTCTCCTGCAATGGGCGCAGTGGATCGAGCTCGCGCTGGCAACGCCCGTCGTGCTCTGGGGCGGCCTCCCCTTTTTCGAGCGCGCATGGACGTCGATCGTGAACCGCCATCTCAACATGTTCACGCTCATCGGCCTCGGCGTATCCGTCGCGTTTCTCTACAGCCTCGTCGCCACGATCGCGCCCGCGCTCTACCCCGTTTCGTTCCGCGATGCGATGGGACACGTCGGCGTCTATTACGAAGCGGCGGCCGCCATCGTGACGCTCGTGCTGCTCGGCCAGGTGATGGAGCTCCGCGCCCGCAGCCGTACCGGCGCCGCCATCCGCGCCCTCCTCGGCCTCGCGCCGAAGACCGCACGCCGCGTTCACGCGAACGGCCATGAGGAAGACGTGCCGCTCGAACAGGTGCAGCCGGGCGACACGCTGCGCATCCGTCCGGGCGAGAAGGTTCCGGTCGACGGCGTGGTCGTGGAAGGGACGTCGAACGTCGACGAGGCGATGGTCACCGGCGAGCCGGTGCCGGTCGCGAAAACGAGCGGCGATCGCCTGATCGGCGCGACGGTCAATACGACCGGCTCGCTGCTCATGCGCGCCGAACGCGTCGGCGCGGACACGCTGCTCTCGCAGATCGTGAACATGGTTGCGCAGGCACAACGCAGCCGCGCGCCGATTCAGAAACTCGCAGACACCGTCTCGGCATGGTTCGTCCCCACCGTCATCGCCATCGCCGCAATCACGTTCGCGATCTGGGCATTCGCGGGACCCGAGCCGCGGCTCGTCTTCGCGATCGTGAACGCGGTGGCGGTGCTGATCATCGCCTGCCCTTGTGCGTTAGGCCTGGCCACGCCGATGTCGGTGATGGTCGCCGCAGGCAAGGGCGCAACGGCGGGCGTGCTGTTCCGCAATGCGGAAGCGATCGAAGTGCTGCGCGAGGTCGACACGCTGGTGGTCGATAAAACCGGAACGCTCACTGTCGGCAAGCCCGCGCTCGCGACGTTGATCGCCATCAATGACATAAACGAAAACGATCTGCTGCGCCTCACCGCCAGCGTTGAACGCGCAAGCGAACATCCGCTCGCCTCGTCCATCGTCACCGCGGCGGAGCAGCGCGGCCTCACGCTTCCCAAAGCACAGCATTTCGAATCGATCACCGGCAAGGGTGTTTACGGTGCAGCGGAAGGACGGCGCATCGCGATCGGCAATCGCGCGATGCTCGAAGAAGTACACGTCGATGCGCAACCGCTCGCCGATCGCGCCGCACAATTGCGGGCGGAAGGTCAGACGGTGATCTTCGTCGCCATCGACGGGAAGCCGGCGGGCCTGATCGGCGTCGCCGATCCGATCAAGGACACGACTGCCGATGCGATTCGCGAACTGCACGCGTCCGGCCTGCGCATCGTGATGCTCACCGGCGACAGCGAGGCCACAGCGCGCGCAGTCGCGAAGAAGCTCGGCATCGACGACGTGATCGCGGAAGTGCTGCCCGATCAGAAGGCGGACGCGATCGAGCGCCTGCAGAAGGAAGGGCACAAGGTGGCGATGGCGGGCGACGGTATCAATGACGCCCCCGCACTCGCCCGCGCGGAAGTCGGCATCGCCATGGGCACCGGCACGGACGTGGCCATGGAAAGCGCGGACGTGACGCTGGTGAAAGGCGACCTGCGCGGCATCGTCCGCGCGCGCCGCCTCAGCAACGCGACGATGGCGAACATTCGCCAGAATCTGTTTTTCGCCTTCGTCTACAACGCCCTCGGCGTGCCGATCGCCGCAGGCGTTCTGTATCCAATCTTCGGGATTCTCCTCAGCCCGATGATCGCCGCCGCCGCGATGAGCTTCAGCTCCGTCTCCGTGATCGCAAACGCGCTGCGACTGCGCGGCGCACGCGTGTAATTGGCAAGAGGGACCGACGAGGGCCGCCTCCGGCGGGGGC
>JALYOB010000664.1 GCA_030857085.1 Acidobacteriota bacterium
GTGTAGAGCAGCAGGACGGCCAGCTCGCTCTCGGTGATGGCGAGCTTCGCGCAGATCTTTCCCTTGGCGCTTTCGAGCAGCGCGTAGACATTGGCTTCCTCGCGATTGAGGAACGACGCGAGCTCGGCGACGCGCTTGGGAACGTTGTCGCTCACGCCGTGACGCAACGTCAGCACGAGACGCTCTTTCGGCGAGAGCTCGGACATGTGCAGCAGCAGCTCTTCGCGGCGCGACTGCGACTGCATTTCGTCCTCGACGGACGGGATCATCGTCTGCTCGACCACGTCGCCGAGCTCCGTGTGCGACTCGTCGTCGAGCTCCGCGTTGAGCGAGAAGTTGTCGCTGTTCGCCTGCAGCAACGTCTGCACTTCCTTCACGCTGACGCCGAGGTTTTGTGCGAGCTCGTCGGGCGTCGGGATGTGACTCCCTTCCGTCATCGCGGTCGCAATCGCCTTCTCGAGGCGATACATCAGATTCGCGCGCTTCGGCGGCAGACGAAACGCGCCCGCCTGCTCGGACAGCGCGTGCAGAATCGACTGGCGGATCCACCACACCGCGTACGTGATGAACTTTACGTTCTTCTCGGGGTCGTACTTTTTCGCGGCGTGAATGAGGCCGATGTTCCCCTCGTTGATCAGGTCGAGAAAGTGAACGTGCGCGTTGCGATAGCGCTTCGCGTACGAGACGACGAAGCGGAGGTTCGCCTTGACCAGTTCTTCGAGCGCGGCCTTGTCGTTTTCCTGCACCCGCCGCCCCAGCTCACGCTCCCGTTCCGGCGTCAGCGTCGGGGTCTTCGCGATCTCCTGCAGGTAATGATTCAGCAGGTCATACGACTCGTCGCGTGCATCGTAGCGGGCCATTTTGGAGAGCGAGAATTCTACACCCGCCCTCCCCTCGCAAATGTGCGGCGCGCCACGTCAGCGGCGCGCCATTTTCACCACATTGCGCGGCGAGAAGTGCACCTCACGCGCGAGCACGTTCGCTTCGACGTCGACGCGCACGAGCACCGTGTCCTTGTGATCGTGCGCGAGCACGACCAGCTCGATGCGCTCCCCGTTCGCGGACGGCTTGGCGTAGACGAAGCTCCACTCGCTCGAGCGGCGGGAGAAGGCCTGCACGAGCGGCGTGTAGCCTTTGCCGATCTTGTTGCGCATCAGCTGCTGCAGCTCGCGCGCTTCGATCTTCTCCGCTCCTGTGAACGTCACCAGCTGAAAGTCGTGCACCCCTTTCGGCGCAACCATCCAGACGGCAAAGCGTGCGAGCCCGAGGAAGGGAATCCAGACGCGGTCGACGCCGTGGTGCGAGTCGATCGCGCGTGCGACTTCGGAGAAACCGGCATGCACGGGCATGCTCACGAAGATGGTCAGGAGCACTGCGGCTGCGATGCGCTTAGTCACGGCTCTTCTTCTCCTTTTCCGAGAACTCGGGGATCCCGAACTGTCCCTGCAGCGAGGCGAGCTTCTCGATGTCGATCGGGCCGTTGATGTTGACGACCGTGAACTCGCGCGGCTCGGCCGAGATGATCACGAGGCCCGTGATCCTGTCGCCGCGCATGTCGGCGAAGATGTTCACGTTGTCTTTCTTCTTGCTGCGCACGGTGACGAGCGGCTTCCAGGTCGTGCCGAGCTGCGACTTGATCCGGTCGACGAGCGCGCGGTCGTACTCCCCTTCTTTCGCGAACTGGTAGCTGCGGACGTAGATGCCTTCGAGGCCGTTGATCATGTCGCGCACGGCACGCTCGTCCGCGTTGCCTGCGGAGAAAAAGCGCGAGGCGAGGCGGAGCATCGAGGCGTCGAGCGTCACGTCGACGACTTCTTCGGCGCGATCGGCGAGACCGGGAAAGTCGAGGTTGATCTTCTGCGCCGACGCAGGAATGGCGACGCCGATGGTGAGGAAAAGTGCGGTGATCAGTTTGCGCATGATGGTTGGTCTCTCTCTGTTCTTTTATTCGCGAGCGCCGATCGCGCGGACTTCTTCGCGCGCATAGCGCACCTTCTCGCCGGCGATGCGCATGGCGGTGAGCACCTGCTCTTTCGCCAGCTCGCCTTTCCGTTGTTCGATGACGCGATGGGTGACGTATCCGCCTAACGTCGCGGCCAGCAGCACCGAGGCCGCCGCGGCGCGAAACCAGACGGGACGCGTTCGCTCGGGCTCGGCGGATTCGATCCGCTGCATCACGCGCGATGCGAAACCTGCCGGCGGTGCTTCGCGCCGCAACGCGCGTTTGAGATCGTTCTCGAGGTTCATGGATGCTTCTCCAGTTTTCTGCGCAACGCCTGCAGAGCGCGATGCAGATGACTCTTGACGGTGTTCACGGGCATGCCCACGATCCGGCAGATTTCGGTGGGATCGAGGTCTTCCTGATAGCGCAACGTGACGACGGCGCGCTGCACTTCAGGAAGATCTTCGATGAGTTTCCGCAGCGTGCGATCGAGCAGCGGATCGGCCGCGCGATCGACAGCCCGCAATTCGCCCGCGTCGTCGAGCGAAACAGGCTTCAAACGCGCACGCCGGGTCTGGTCGATGCAGCGCCGGGTGGTGACCTTCCTCAGCCAGAACAGGAGGTGCGCTTCCGACTCGATGCTCCGCAAGCTCCGGTACATCTGCAGAAACACATCCTGCGCAATCTCCTCGGCGCGCGAGCGGTCGCCGAAGAAGTGATACGCGAGGCTGAAGACCATCGCCTCATGCCGCTCGACGAGTTCGGCGAACGCATCGTGATCCCCCGCCTGCGCTCTCGCGAGCGCCACGGGAAACTCGATCGCCTCAGTCACGATTGCGCTCATCCTGAGGCTATATACGCAGGATTTCCGATTCGGATGCAGTTTGGAGTGCGGCGA
>JALYOB010000208.1 GCA_030857085.1 Acidobacteriota bacterium
CTCCAGATTGCTCTGGCGCAATGGCAGCGGCGCGGTGTTGCTGCACGAGGCCGTCGGTCATCCGGCCGAGCACGCGCAGCCTCCGATCGAGTTGCCGCAGTGGCTGGAGGTCGAAAACCCGCTGACGATGCGCCGCGCCAGCCATCGCGACGTGCCGCTGCTGCGCATGAACAACCTCATCGCGCGGCAGCGCAATGCACCGTTCGATCTGCCGAAGGAGCGAATCGAAGTGCTGCTCGTCGACGGCGGTTTTTACGATCCGCTCACCGAGACGGTGACCATTCGCATCGCAGCCGCCGATCTCGTCGAAGGCGATCGCGTGCAGCGCATCGCGCCGTTCACCATTCGCGACACGCGCGCGAACATCATCCAGTCGCTGACTGGCGCGAGCGGCGAGCCGCTGCGCTATCCGGGCGTGATCTGTTCGCGCGAAGGGCAGGAGCTCGTCGTCGGCTCGCACGCACCGCTGCTGCTCACGAGGCACGCGTGATCTATCGCAAGCGAGGCGTCGTGGTCCGCTATGAAAACGGCACGCGCATCGCGGTGCGCGAGTGCGGCATCGCGCGCGAGGAAGGGGAGTTGTTCGCGTGCGAGCCCGATCGCGACGACGCGCCGCCGCTCGAAGTTCCGGAGTTCGAACCGCCACAGTTCGCACTTCCCGCAACCGTCGCCATCGAACGCTCGCTCTTCATGCACGGCGTGGCCGAACATCAATACGGCGAGACCCGCTGGCGCGAAGAAACGCGCCGCCTGCATCTCTCCCTCACCCGCGACCGCATGCGCGTGCTCATCGATCAGGGCCCGTTCGATCGCGACGAAATCGAACGTATCGCCACCGCGCTCGCGAACGCAGAAAGCGAACGAGAGCCGCCGCCGCGACTGAGGCTCGCGCCGAACGTCGCTGCCGCGCTGTTGCCGTCGCTCGCCGGCATCGCGCCGTCGAACGTGCGGCTCGTGCAGACCGCAGGCGGTTTCGACGGCTATGGCAACGCGATCGTCGAAGCAGAACGCGAGTGGCCGAACTGGTACCGCCCCAGCTATCGCGTTCGCCCGGTGCGCATGCCGCTGAACCTGCGCCTCGAATGCGACGTCACGACCATCGACGAAGATCGGCCGATTGCGATCGCCCTCCTCGCGCCGGTGGCCGGACTGGCCATGCGTGTCCTGGTCGAAGACGGCGCGCACGTCTATCCGTCCACCGTTCGCGTCACCCGCATCGATGCTGTTGCGCGTGAGTGGCGCTGGTATCCGTACGGCGCCGGTTCCTTCGGCGCGGCGATGATGCTTTAATGCGGCGCCTGTGAACGCCACCGGCAGACGGGTCGAATTCCTCGCGCGCGCGATCGTCAACCGGCTCGAAGACCGCGCGGTCGTCGAGTTCCTCGATGCCGAGGCGGGGATTCTGGTGGTGGCGCGTGCGCTGGGAGAGAACTTCGCGGAAGTCGAAGCGATCGAACGCGCTGCGCGGCAGAAACTCGGACGCCGCGCCACCGACGAACAGATCGACAACGAGATGCGCCGCATCGCGGCGGAACGGGACACCATCCTCTGATGTCAATCGAACAGAAACTCGAAGAGCTCGAACGCCGCAAACAGCAGAGTGAGCTCGGGGGCGGCCAGGCCCGCATCGATCGCCAGCACAACGAAGGCAAGCTCACCGCGCGCGAGCGCATCACGCTGCTCTTCGACGCCGGCTCATTCCAGGAACTCGACCAGCTCGTCGTCCATCGCTCGACGGACTTCGGCATGGACAAGCAGCGCATCCCCGGCGACGGCGTCATCACCGGCTACGGCACCGTGCAGGGGCGGCTCGTTTACGCGTACGCGCAGGACTTCACCGTCTTCGGCGGATCGCTCTCCGAGACGCACGCCGAAAAGATCATCAAGATCATGGATCTGGCGATGAAGAACGGCGCGCCGATCGTCGGCCTCAACGACTCCGGCGGCGCCCGCATTCAGGAGGGCGTCGTCTCCCTCGGCGGCTACGCCGACATCTTCCTGCGCAACACGCTCGCCTCCGGCGTCGTGCCGCAGATCTCCGCCATCATGGGACCGTGCGCCGGCGGTGCCGTTTATTCACCCGCCATCACCGACTTCATCGTGATGGTGAAGAAGACGAGCTACATGTTCGTCACCGGCCCCGACGTCATCAAGACGGTGACGCATGAAGAGGTGACGAAGGAAAAGCTCGGCGGCGCGGACACGCACAATCAGATTTCCGGCGTCGCCCAGTTCGCGGCTGAATCGGACGAAGACTGCATTGCGCTCATGCGCGAGCTCCTCTCGTTCATCCCCTCGAACAACATGGAGGAAGCGCCGCGCGTCGCGACGACCGACGACATCAATCGCGTCGACGCGCAGCTCGATACCTTCATCCCCGAGAGCTCGAATCAGCCGTACGAGATGCGCGAGCTGATCAAGACGATTGCCGATGAAGGGCACTTCCTCGAAGTGCATCAGCATTACGCCCGCAACATCGTGGTCGGCTTCATTCGCCTCAATGGCCAGTCCATTGGCGTGGTCGCGAATCAGCCGGCATTTCTCGCGGGCGTGCTCGACATCGACGCCTCGCGGAAAGGGGCGCGCTTCACCCGCTTCTGCGACGCCTTCAACATCCCTCTCCTGGTCCTCGAAGACGTCCCCGGATTCCTCCCGGGCGTGGGGCAGGAGCACGGCGGCATCATCATTCATGGCGCGAAGCTGCTCTACGCGCTGGCTGAGGCGACGGTGCCGAAGGTGACGGTGATTACGCGCAAGGCCTATGGCGGCGCCTACTGCGTCATGAACTCGAAGCACATTCGCGCCGACATGAACTTCGCCTATCCGATGGCGGAGATCGCGGTCATGGGTGCCGAGGGAGCGGTGAACATTCTTTATCGCGGTGCGGAAGATCGCGAGGCGAAGCTCGCCGAGTACAAGGAAAAGTTCGCCAACCCGTACATCGCCGCGGAGCGCGGCTACGTCGACGAGATCATCGAGCCCCGCTTCACCCGCCGCAAACTGATCACCGCCTTCGCGATGCTGCGCAACAAACGAGATCGCAACCCGCCGAAGAAGCACGGGAACATACCGCTCTAGCGCGCGGCGCCTGCGGCGCGAGCGAGTAGCGAGCGGCGCGTGGCGCGTTGCCAGGGCGTTGTCGCTTGGGCGATGACGCTCGGGCGGGTCACCGGGCGTTCTCGCCCAGGCGATGCGGCTCTGGCAACTCGCCACACGCCACGCGCTACTCCAAGCCAATTCTTCACAATTTCGAACGCCGGTTTCCAAAACGGCGAATTCGATCGAGGGGTCAAAAAACGTAACGTGTTGTCACACGTCCAGTTACGGTTTGTAACGACGTGGCAGCGGCGTTGCGGAGAGAGCGCGGCAGTTTCGGTTACGACTCATTGCAAAGCTGCTGTAGAAGTGTTGCAAATTTGTGCACATGTGTTACGGTGCGCGCACAAGTCCAGGGGTCCCATATTTTCATCTGCCACAGCCACGAAAGGAGAGGCATGAAACGGCTTTTAGTCCTGCTTTGCGTTTCAATCATTGCTTTTGCCGGCTCAGCGTTCGGCGCAGTGACGACGGGTACGATCCAGGTGATCGTCACCGATTCGTCGGGCGCTCCGCTTCCCGGTGTCACCGTCACGGCTCGCGCTGCTGACGTCACGACCACCCGTACCGAGGTGACCAACGCCGAAGGTATGGCGTCGCTGGTTTCCCTCGAGCCGTCGGCGCAGTACGTCGTCGATGCGTCGCTCGAAGGATTCGGGAAGGCGCAGACCAAGAACGTCCTCGTTCGTACGGCGCAGGTTGCGACCGTCCGCATGACGATGACCATGGCTGCGGTTTCCGAGTCGATCACCGTCACCGCTGACGCGCCGATCGTCGACACGACCAGCGCGACGACCGGTCAGGACCTCACCCTGCAGCTCACCGAATCGCTGCCGACGGGCCGCTCCTACCAGAGCTACCTGCAGCTCGTTCCGGGCGTTCTGCCGGAGTCGCCGGGCGCACCGGGTAATCCGGCCTCCCGCTCGGGCGTGAACTACAGCGACATCGGCGGCGACCTCGGCGTCTCCACCGACAACTTCTATTACGTCGAAGGCATCAACGTCACCGACCCCGTGGCTGGTACGTTCGGCGCGAACCTGAACACCGAAATCATTCAGGAGCAGAAGGTTCTCACCGGCGGTATCCCGGCGGAGTTCGCCGGCGCCCCGGGCCTGCTCTCGAGCGTCGTTACCAAGTCGGGCAGCAACGAGCTGACCGGCTCGCTCAACTACTACACGCAGAACGACTCGCTGGTCGCCGCAAGCACGACCGGTTCCTCGTTCTCGACGTACGACACCGCGGTCACCCTCGGCGGCCCGATCGTTCGCGACAAGGCGTGGTTCTTCGGCAGCTACCGCATCATCAACCGCGAGGACGACGTCACGGCGCAGGGCTCGAACGAGTACCTCCGCACCGTCGAAAACGAAGGCCGTCAGGCGTTCGGCAAGCTCTCGTGGCAGGCAACGTCGAAGGATCGCCTCTCGGCGACCTACACCGACGATCCGACCGAAATCTCCGGTCAGCGCACGCGTTCGCTGCTCAACAGCCGCGACTTCGCGCAGCAGCAGGGTGGCAGCCGCTACTCGCTCGACTACAACCGCGTCTTCAACCAGAACTTCCTGCTCGACGCCTCCGTCGGCAAGCACAATGGTGAAGTCTCGCGTATCGCCGCCATCGGCGCCATCCGCAACACGGTCGTCTTCCAGAAAGCCGACACGCGCACCCTGTTCGACGAGCAGGTCGGCGGCGAAGGCAACAACAACGTCGACGAGCGCGACAGCGAATTCGCCAAGGCCGCTCTCGAAGGCGTGCTCGACACGAACTGGGGCAGCCACTCGCTCAAGTTCGGCGGCGAGACCGAGCGCCACATCAACTTCCGCAACAGCAACTTCATCGGCGGCGCGCAGTACACCTCGATCGCCAACCGCTACCTCGCCGGTGGCGGCGTCACGGCCGGCGGCATCGTGAACGGCAGCTGGACCGCGGTTCAGTTCGACGTCACCAACCCGAGCGACTTCAATGGCCTGCTCAAGACCATCAACGCCGCCTCGGCCGCCGACAAGGCGTACTACTACAGCATCCTCGATCTCGACAAGAACGGCACGATCACCGTCGAAGAAGCGCAGCAGGCGATCCGCTTCGGCAGCACCACCGGCAACCCGAACGGCATGATCAACTACTACCGCAACCTGCAGACTGCCGAAGGTCCTCAGGAGACCAAGACCAACGGCATGACGTTCTACCTGCAGGACACGTGGCAGTACAAGCGGATGGCCGTCAACCTCGGCGTCCGCGCCGAGCAGTGGGAGCACCTCGCCACCACCGGCGAGAACATCTTCACGTTCGACTGGACCTACGCTCCGCGTGTCAGCTTCATCTATGACATCACCGGAACGGGCCGTGCGAAAGCGTCCGCGTACTACGGCCGCTACTACGATCCGGTCCGCATGAACATGACCAACTTCGCCGGTACGCTCACCGGCCGCGTCACCGATGAGCAGGTCTTCATCGGCGATCGCTGGGTCACCTACCGCACCCGTGGCGGCCCCGCCGTCCAGGACGCGTTCTTCGCTCCCGCCACCAAGACCCCGTACACGGACGAGATCCAGCTCTCCTACCAGATGGACCTCGGCCGCAACATGAGCTTCGAAGTCAACGCGGACCGTCGCCACACCCGCGACATCCTCGAGGACTATGACCTCGAGCTCTACGCCGATCCGGCCAACCCGGCCGCCTCGGGCGACTTCTACCTCGGCCTCGACTACTTCGGCTACTCGAAGAACCCGGGTTCGAACTTCGTCATCGGCACCCTCGCCGGCGGCAAGCGCGACTACGACGGCGTCGACCTCATCTTCCGCCGCCGTTTCGCCGACAACTGGCAGGCGCTCGTCTCCTACACCTGGTCGGATGCGAAGGGCAACACCAACTCCGACTCCAACGCCGACTTCCAGGGCGACGTCATCTGGCTCGACCCGCGCGCACCGAACATGTACGGCCGCCAGCCGGGCTCGATCGAGCACCTGTTCAAGTTCGCCGGTTCGTACCGCGCGTTCAACCGCCTCGAGCTCGGTGCGGTTTACAACTGGAACTCCGGCACGGTCGCGAGCCGCACGTTCCGCTCCTCGCGCCGTAACCTCCCGGTCCGCGTTGCCACCGGCTACAAATACGGTGGCGTGACGTCGCGCTGGGTTGAAGAAGGCGCAGTCGGTGGTCTCACCAACCCGTCGTACGGCACGCTCGACCTCCGCGCGCAGTGGAATCAGCCGCTCATGCGCGGTACGTCGCTCGAGCTGTTCGTCGACGTGTTCAACGCTCTCGACGATCAGGCGGTCGTTCGGAATCAGGATCTTCTCGCCGGTGAAGGCTCGTCGCACTTCGGCGACCCGATCACCTACGTCGATCCGCGCCGCTTCTACCTCGGAGCGCGTTTCCTCTTCTAGTTCTCCCCATCATCGGGATGAAAGGGCGCCTTCGGGCGCCCTTTCTTTTTCCGGGAATTCCGTTCCGGCTCAGGCAGTTGAACACGATCCGCGCCCGTGGACCGTCTGGAGACGGGTGTGGTACAAGCAGCTTTTTCTTGGAGGACGTTCGTGTACGCCATCATTCGTTCCGGTGGGAAGCAGTATCGCGTTGCAGCGGGAGACCGTCTTCAGGTCGAACGCGACATTCTCGGCAGCGCGGATCAGGACAAGGTCACATTCAATGAAGTTCTGATGATCGGCGGCGATCAGCCGAAGGTCGGTCTCCCCACGGTCGAAGGCGCATCCGTCGTCGCGACGGTGATCAGCGAGACGCGCGGCGAGAAGATCATCGTCTTCAAGAAGAAGCGCCGGAAGAATCACACCAAGCGGACCCACGGCCACCGTCAGGACGTCGTCGAAGTCCGTATCGACAGCATCAACGTCTAATCGGGAGAGATCACCATGGCTCATAAAAAAGGTCAGGGCTCGTCGCGCAACGGCCGCGATTCGCAGCCGAAGATGCTCGGCGTCAAGCGCTTCGCCGGCCAGTTCGTCACCGGCGGCTCGATTCTCGTCCGCCAGCGCGGCACGAAGTTCCAGCCGGGCGTGAACGTCGGCCTCGGCCGCGATCACACGCTCTTCGCCAAGATCGACGGCATCGTTCAGTTCACCGACAAAGGCGAGCGCGGCCGCTTCATCAGCGTCACGCCCGTCGAAGCGTAAGTCGTTCGTTGAACGGCGTAAAAAAGCACCGCGTGAGCGGTGCTTTTTCTTTGAGTTCCTCGGAGTTCCTCGGGTTCCTCGGAGTTCCTCGGGTTCCTCGGAGTTCCTCGGATGCGTTGGTTTGCTTTCCCCTCCGAGGAACTCCGAGGTACTCCGAGG
>JALYOB010000665.1:0-1288 GCA_030857085.1 Acidobacteriota bacterium
CCACTCGTCACGGCGAGCGAAGCGAGCCCCATTCCTGGCACAACCCCTGCTACCGACCCGCTGTCGCAGTGGTGGTAACACTACCAGCTGCGAGAGAAACAAGCGGGAGAGAGCAGATGAAGAGCACCAGCAACAGGATCAACTCCATTCGTCTCATTGGTTTAGGTCTCGTCTTCCTTCTGGCGGGCTCCATGTTCGGCCAGGCGGCAAGACTTACCGCGAAGTTCAACTCCGCGTACGGCTGGGTCAAGCCGGGCGAGACGTACCCGTTCTTCATCACGTATGAAGCGGGCGCGGCCGGCGCAACCGCCGCCACCGTCAAAGTCTCTCTCCCGCCCTCCGCCGTCTACGTCAACGCCTCTCCCGCTCCCGCGGCCGGCACCGGCAGCAGCACCTCGCCGCTGACCTGGAACCTCGGCACCCTCGCCCCGAACGCCACCGGCCGCATCATGGTCCGCGCCCGCGCCCTCGGCCTCGACGAAGATCCGGAGATCGTATGGAAAGACATCTCCGCCACCGCGCGCCTCACCGCATCCGTCGGCGGCATCCCGCAGCCCGAAGTGGTGGCGAATACGATGGGGCCGAAGGTGACGACGCTGCCGACCGCCCGCTATGGCGAGCGGCCGTTCCCGGTGGTCATGGTCCAGTACCAGGACATCAAACACTGCACCGGACCCGGCACGCCGTACCCCGAATGCACCGGCAATCACACCGCAGCCGCACTCGACGCAGCAGTCAATTCGAAGACCTCCGGAAAGAGCCTCTGGCAGCTCTATCAGGAAATGTCGTTCGGTCAGCTCTATCCGGTCGGCTATGTGCGTCCGGCCGTCGGCGCCAACACCGTTCCGTTCGATGCCACATACCCGCACAAATTCTCCAGTCCAACCAATGTCGATCCTCCGAATTCGGGCGGACTCTGCACCGGCACTACGTTGGCTCCCGCCAAGGCAACGCCGCTCTATGCAAACCGCATCGAGAACGGCTGGTATGTACTTCCCGGCACGCAGGGCTATTACGGTGCCGACAAAACCGGCCATGCGCTGCTTGGCTCTTATACCGGGCAGGGGCTCCTGTTCGGGATCGACGACGCCTGCGGCCCGACCGCAAAAATCGTCTATGACGCCGCATCGCTCGCCGATCCCGATCTCGACTACAACGACTTCGATACCGACAAAGACGGCGTGGTCGATTTCTTCAACCTGATGTTCGCCGGTGACGGCGGCAACGGCACGACGACCGTCACGGGCCTCAACAATGTCTGGCCGCACAAGTCCGATCTGCAGGGCTA
>JALYOB010000665.1:1298-2836 GCA_030857085.1 Acidobacteriota bacterium
CGAACGGCGAGCGCGGCTACGTCTCCAATGACCAGTTGCGCAATCACGAAGGCGTGCCGATGTACTGGGCCGACGCCACGCGCAAGAAGATGACCACCACCAATACCGGCATTCCGGTCTATGTGCGCGTCGGGCCCTACAACGTGAACCCCGAGGCGGCGGTCGAGAAGATGTCGGTGATTGCGCATGAGTATGGACACTCGCTCGGCCTGCCCGACTTTTACTCGATGGGCGGACGGGAAACGTTCGGCTCGTGGGAACTCATGGGCAGCGACTTCGCCCAGTTCATGACTGTCTTCTCCCGCCAGGACCTCGGATGGATCGTCCCGGTCGAAGCAAAGGACGGCGCGTACACCCTGCGCGAGTCGAAGATCGACACGCACACCATTACCTGGAAACGCCCTGACGGAACGCCGTACGTCCTCAGCGGACCCGAGATTCACAATGCAGACGCATTACGCGTGCAATTGCCGAAGGTGAAACTGATCGAATCCGTCCCCTCGGGCTCACGCGCGTGGCATTCCGGCTCGGGCGACGGGTTCGGCTGCCCCGGTCATACGCTCGATGTCTATCTGCCGGACTTTGCACAATTCGCGTCGGCCTCCAACATCACCCTCCGCTTCAAGTCGCTCTATGAAATCGAGTGGGACTGGGACTTTGGCTTCGTCCTCGTTTCGACGGACGGCGGACGCACCTGGAAGTCGCTGGCCTCGAAGAAAGGCACCACGCTCGACGGCAATAATCCGAACAACTACGAGTGCTACACGCGCTATGGCAACGGCATCACCGGTGTTTCCGGCGAGAAGAACGAGAAGCTGAATCTCGCCCGTACGCTCAATGAATATCCGGAGCCGGTCTGGATCGACGACGAATTCGACATGACCGAATTCCGCGGACAGAACGTCCTCCTGCGCTTTGCGTACTTTACGGACGATTACGAGGCGAAGCGCGGCTGGTTCATTGACGACATCGCCATTACGGCCGATGGCCAGGACGTCTATCACAGCGATTTCGAATCGGAAGAAGGGACGCGTCTCTTCTCCGAAGGATGGTCGCGCGTCAGCTCGGCCGATGGTCTCGACACCGATCACGCGTATTACATCGAAATGCGCGACCGCATCGGCTGGGACAAGGACGGCAAGCAGCAGAGCGATCGCGGCGAGCCGACCTGGGCGCCGGGCGTGGCCATCCTCTATACGGATGAAAATCACGGCTACGGCAATACCCGCGCGGTCGACCAGCCCGCACAGACGATCGTCGACTCGCAGCCGGAGCCGGGCAATACCGCCCCCAATCTCGACGACGCCGCATTCACCACCGCACCCGGCGACAATACGTTCGACGGCTGTACGCACATCGACAATTACAAGGTCGCAGGCGGCGGGGTCTGGAAGCTTCCCAATGACCTCGCGCTGACGATCAGTTCCATTACAGGCCTCGGCAGCGGCAACGCGGCGGCCACCATCATTGCGGACGTGCAGCCCGACTGCTCGCTCGTCGTCGCAGCACCGGAACTTCGTTTTGCGGCGGGACATACC
>JALYOB010000666.1 GCA_030857085.1 Acidobacteriota bacterium
GTGCGGCACTTCATCCACCGCGAACGCCGAGCCGCTCGCAACCTTCACCCTCCGCTTGCGCGCTTCTTCCGCGAATGCATCCGCGCTCCACCGCCGCGGCAGTTCGAGCCAGAGATGCGACGAGCGCGGATCGCCGGTGACGCCGGTGAGGACGTTGCGCGCGATGCGATTGCGGAGCGCGATCTCCTGACGCTTCGACGCTGCGAGCCGCGCGAGCGTCCCGTCTTCGATCCAGCTCGTTGCCACCTCCGCCAGGAGCGGCGAGGCGAAGAGCACCGTCGCGGCGAGCGCCGACTGCGCACGCGCCAGCAGCGCATCGGGCGCGGTCAGATAGCCGATGCGCATCGCGGGAGCCATCGCCTTGCCGAGGCCGGTGAAAAAAATTGTGCGGTCGGGGGCGAACGCGGCCAGCGGCAGCGGTGTTTTCTCCAGCAGAAAGCCGCAGACGTCGTCTTCGATGATCGTGACGCCGTTCTGCTCGGCCACCGCGGCGATTTCGCGGCGGCGCTTTTCGGGAGTCACGATGCCGGTGGGATTGTGCAGCGACGGAACGGTATAGAGGACTTTCGGCGCGTTCTTCGCGCGCGACGCGCGGGCGAATGCGTCGGGGAGGATGCCGAAGCGATCGAACGGCAGCGGCGCGAGCTTCACGCCGAGCAGCGACGCCACGGCCTTCGCGCCGTGATACGTCACCTCCTCCGTCAGCACCGTGTCGCCAGGTTTCGCAGCGGCAGCGAATGCGAGGAAGAGCGCGTGCTGCGTGCCCGCGGTGACGATGACGCGCGCGGGATCGGTGCGGCGTCCGATGAATGCCGCGCCCGCAGCGCGATGGCGTTCGCTTCCGGTGATGGTGCCGTACGACGACAGGCGCAGCGCCTCGGCGGCGCGATCGAGGACGTTGCTCGCGAGCGGCGGCAGGGGGACCACGATGGCGTTCGCCGCGAGATCGATCTCGCCCGTGACCGGCGTCTCCCGTTTTGCTTCGCGGACGAAGGTCCCTCGGCCGGTCGTCGACTCCACCAGCCCCCGCCGCGCCGCCTCGGCATACGCGCGGGTCACGGTCACCGGCGTGATGCCGAGGGAGCGGGCGAGGTGGCGATGCGTGGGGAGCTGACTGCCGCCGACGAGCAGCCCCGCGCGGACGTCGCGCTCGAGCGCGTCGGCGATGCGCGAGTAGATCGGAGCGGGCGATTCAGCGAGTCGCGGTGACCAGATTGTCATACATGAAGCGTCATACTTGACGAGGTAGGAGTGTAACACTATGTTGCAGCGCATGAGCAAGCAGCCGATTCTCGATGCAGCGCTCCTCGAGCGCGCCCACAGCCACGCCGCAGCGTTTCTCCGTTCGATGCCGGAGCGCCACGTCGGCGCGCGCGCCACACGCGACGAACTCCTCGCCGCGCTGCGGACGGAGCTCACGACGCATGGCGACGATCCCACCGCGGTGCTCGATCTCCTCGCATCGCAGGGAGAGCGCGGCGCGACCGCATGTCCGGGGCCGCGTTACTTCGGCTTCGTCATCGGCGGCTCGCTGCCGGTTTCGCTGGCGGCGGACTGGCTCGTCGGCACATGGGATCAGAACCCCGGCATTTACGCGACGTCGCCCGTTTCGTCGGTGATCGAAGACGTCGCGCGCGAATGGCTGCTCGACCTCTTCGATCTCCCGCGCGACGCGAGCCTCGGCTTCGTGACCGGTTGTCAGATGGCGAACTTCACCGGCCTTGCCGCCGCGCGTCACGGCGTGCTGCGCCGCGCGGGATGGGACGTGGAGGCGGATGGTCTCGCCGGCTCGCCTCGCATCAATCTCATCACCAGCGCCGAGTCGCACATCACCATCGACGTCGCCATGCGGTACCTCGGATTCGGGACGCGTGCGCTGCTGCGCGTCGAAGCGGACGAGCAGGGCCGCATGCGCGCCGATCGTCTGCGGCGCCTCCTCGAGAACGTGAGCGGCCCGACCATCATCTGTGCGCAGGCGGGCAACGTGAACACGGGCGCGTTCGATCCGCTGCGCGAGATCGCCGAGGCGGCGCGCGAGCACAACGCTTGGCTGCATGTCGACGGCGCGTTCGGATTGTGGGCGCGCACGAATCGCGAGCTCGCGCATCTCGCGGACGGCATCGAGCTCGCCGACTCGTGGGCCACCGACGCGCACAAGTGGCTCAACGTGCCGTACGACTGCGGCATCGCCATCACCCGCCATCCGGAAGATCACCGCGCGTCGATGACCTCGACGGCCGCGTATCTCGTGCAGACCAGCGGCATCGAGCGCGACGCGGTGGATTGGGTGCCGGAGTTCTCCCGCCGCGCGCGCGGCATTCCTGTTTACGCCGCGCTGCGGACCCTCGGACGGGAAGGGGTGTCCGACCTCATCGGCCGCAATTGCGCCCAGGCGAAACAGATGGCCGACCTCCTGCGCCGCGAAGAAGGTGTGGAAGTGCTCAACGACGTGGTGCTGAATCAGGTGCTCGTCCGCTTCGGCGGCGACGACGACATCACGCGCCGCGTCATCGCCGGCGTGCAGGAAGAAGGCACCTGCTGGCTCGGCGGCACCACGTGGCACGGCATGGCCGCGATGCGCATCTCGATCTCGAACTGGGCGACCAGTGCGGAGGATATCGAGATGAGCGCGGGGGCGATTTTGAGGGTGTTTGCGGCGCAAAGCGCCGCTGGCGTTGGGCGTTAGGCTTTGGGGGTTTCTCGCGCTGAGGGTCGTTTGATCGCGCGGTCAGGGCGTGGCGCTTCGGTGGTGAGTGAGTGCCGGTTGCACAGCCCCTCACCCGGCGCTTCGCGCCACCCTCTCCCCGCGAGCGGGGCGAGGGGCAACGCCAGGTG
>JALYOB010000667.1 GCA_030857085.1 Acidobacteriota bacterium
ACGATCTCGAGGTCGTAACTCTCCGTTCCACTCTCGATGACGGTCGTGAGGTATGCCCGCATCGAGGAGGAATCTTCGACAACCAGAATCTTCATATCAGCGCCGCCCCGCCCGTTCCGATGCGAACACCGCGTTTCCAAACGCATATCCCGCCTGCGAGAGAAAGATCTCCAGGCCGGTCATGCTGTCGATCGGAGAACGGTGCTCGGCGTTATCGCCGTACAGAATACCAACGGCGCGCCCGCCATGCATGATCGGCAGCGCGACCACTTCCGTCGGCAGCATTCCGCCGAGCTTGTCGATCAGCTCCACGTTCGCCGGCGTGCGGCGCATTTTCCCGCGATGGGGCTCGTTCGCCGTCACCACGTCCGCGAGCACGGAGGGTTGGTCGCGCGCGATGCGCAACTGCCGCACGCGCGCGTCGAGATCGCTGCCGTCGCCCGCAGGACCGAAGCCGCCGAGGCCGACGAAGGCCTGGTCGTTGGCCACGAAGAGGGCGCCGCGATCGAGATACTCGGCGGACAGGCGGAGGATCGTCGCGGAGACCTGGCCGATGTCGTTCGGATTCGAAAGCTCGTTGATCAGCTGCCGCAGGAGGCTGAACGAACGATCGACCGTTTCCTTGCTCGCCTGCTCGTAAAACTTCCGCCCTGCTTCGACGCCGCCGCCGGTGAGCTGCTCCCACTGCTCGAACGAACGCTCGGCGAAGAGCACGAGTTCATCGGCGAAGAGCGCGAGCTCTTCTTCCGCGAGGCCGGGCTGCAGACGCGCGGGCGTTGGTTTGGTGACGTAGAGATCGGCGCCGGCGCGCAGCAGGTCGTGGCGGCGGCGCAGATCGGTTTCGCGATCGACCACCACCACCGGGAGGCGCGGATTCTTCCGCTTCACCTGCTGCATGAGTTTTACCGAGCTGTCGTCGTCGGTGAGCTCGAGGAACGTGACGAAGAAACTGTTCGCGCGGAAGAGGTCCGTCATCGCGGTGCGGACGTCTTCGAGTGAGCCGTACTGCGAGATCTTCACCCCCTGCTTCGTGAACGCGCGCCGCGCGGCCACGCGCACGAGCGGGTTGCGCTCGAAGAGGACGACGTTCCGATAGAGCGCTTCGGGCGACTCGACTTCGAACAAACCGCCGGCGACCTTGAACTGCCCGGTCGCAGGTTTGTTGTCCGCTGGTGCGGCCGGTTTCTCGTGCGACGGGTAATCCGATTCTTCCGGGAACGGGAGGTCGAGCGCCGCGAACTCCGCGCGCGCATCGATCACATTCGCCGGCGCGGGCGCGGGGAACGGCACGACGTTGTCGGTGGGCGTGGGCGCGGTGCCGGGCAGCTTCGTCGGCGCGGGAGGCGGAGCGATCGGCTGTCCCAATCCGAGGTTGAGGGAGGCGGGGGTGCTCTCGGCGGAGGCGGAGCCGCGGAGGAGAGCCTTCCCCACTTTCAGCGACTCTTCCAGACCTTTGAGAGGCTTGATCTTCTCGCCGTCTCCGCCTAACAACTTGCCGGGCGCGAAGCCGCCTTCTTTGAAAATCTGATCGGCGTCGTATTCGATGTCGATCGCGCTCATGGTCTCGCTGAGGATAAAGTTGAACTCCCCTTCCTTGCTCGCGAGGAGAGGCGTGACGACGTTGAGGATGCGCTGGCGAATCGCGTTCGCGAGATCGTCGGGCGACATGAGATTCATCTCCAGCACCGCGGTGCCGGGAGGAATCCCGCTTTCTTCCATCTGCTGGAGCACGCGCGCATGCTCGACGGAGATCAGTTGCGAGCCATGCAGGAACGCGACGAGGTCAGGATGTTCGGGCGAGGCCGCATTGACGACGAGGCCCTGGCGGAACATGACGGTGTGGCGTCCGGCATCGTTGATGATCTCGAGCACGCCGGTGCGGCGGCTGAGATAGACGATCTGCACGATGTCGGTGAGGGAGAGGTCTTCGAGACGGCCGAGAAGGCTCATGCGCGGCCTCTCACGATATCAGCCGCTGATTCCGCAACACGCTCAGCTCGAGCTGCTGCCTTCCGCCTTCTGCCCGCTGCCTTCATCCGCGCCGAGATTGTACCGTTTGAGGATTCCGTCGAGGATGCCGTTGATGAACTGACTCGATTTCTGCGTGCCGTATTTCTTCGCGATCTCGATCGCTTCATCGATGATGACGAGCTTCGGCGTGTCGTCTTCGTGCATGAATTCATAGACGGACATGCGGATGATGTTGCGATCAACCGCCGCCATGCGCGACAAACGCCAGTTCTCGGTCTGGTTCTGGATCATGTCATCGAGCTCGCCGATGTGCTCGACGGTGCCGCGAAAGATCTTGGTCGCGAACTCGCGCGTGTTGGGCTTCGATTTCTGGAGCTCTTCGAACGTGGCGATGATCTGGTCCGGACCATTGCCCGACATGTCGTGCTGAAAGAGCATCTGCAACGCGAGCTCACGTGCTTTCCGGCGGGCACCCATTTACGTCTCCCTCATGCTGCGAAGCGCGCGCCAGAGATTGGCCATTTCTATGGCCGCGAGCGCAGCTTCCCACCCTTTGTTGCCGCTCCCCTGCGACGACCGTTCAACAGCCTGTTCGTAGGTGTTGCACGTGATCACACCAAAGGTCAGCGGAAACTTCGCATTCACCGCGACGCGCGACAAATCGTTCGTGACCTGCGCGCTGATGAAGTCAAAGTGCGGCGTGTCGCCGCGAATGAGACATCCCAATGTGACGATGGCGTCGTAGCGACCTTCCTCGACGAGTTTCGCCGCGAGCATCGGAATCTCGAACGCTCCCGGTACGCGATACAAGGCAATGTCTTCATCGCGCGCGCCATGCCGCGCGAGACACGTGAGCGCCCCCT
>JALYOB010000209.1 GCA_030857085.1 Acidobacteriota bacterium
ACAACGGACAGCCGACAACGGACAACGGACAACCGAGAACGGACAACCCCCCCCGCCCCCCACCCGCTACCATTCCCCCATGCGCAGATCCCGACCGACTCTCGAGCTGAGTGACGCACGCGAACAGGGCTACTACAACATCGGGCAGGCGGCGGAGGCTTCGGGGGTGTCGGCGAAGATGATCCGGCACTACGAGAGCATCGGCGTGATTCCGGCGGCGGACCGGACGTTCTCGAATTACCGCATCTATTCGCAGAGCGACGTGCACACCCTTCAGTTCGTCCGCCGCGCCCGCGACCTCGGCTTCTCGATGAAGCAGATTCAGTTGCTGCTCAGTCTCTGGCAGCAGCACCGGCCGAGCCGCGAGGTCAAACGCCTCGCGCTCGAGCATGCGCGCGAGCTCGAAACCAAGATCGCCGAGATGCAGGCGATGAAGCGCACGCTCGAGACGCTGGCCGCACACTGCACCGGCAACGACCGCCCCGATTGCCCGATCCTCGACGACCTCGCGCACGGCCACCAGCACGTGCACTGAGTGCGCGCGCCGGTTGTGTAAGATCGCGCCCGATGCACGTCGACGTCTCGCAGCTCGAAACACACCGCACTGCACTCACCGGACATTGCTACCGCATGCTCGGCTCCGCCGCGGACGCGGATGATGCCGTGCAGGAGACGATGGTGCGCGCGTGGCGCAGCCTCGATCGCTTCGAAGCGCGCGCGTCGCTCAAAAACTGGCTCTATCGCATCGCCACCAACGTCTGCCTCGACATGCTCTCCGATCATTCGCGGCGCATGCGCCCGATCGAAGAAGGTCCCGCCACGCGCGTCGAAGAGGCCGTGCTCGAAGAGCGCGATCGCACGCACTGGCTCGAGCCCATCCCGGACGCGCGCGTGCTGCCGAGCGAAGCCGATCCGCATGAACTGGCCGTGTTGCGCCAGAGCATTCGCCTCGCATTCGTCGCCGCATTGCAGCATCTGCCCCCGCGCCAGCGGGCCGTCTTACTCCTCACCGAAGTCCTCGGCTGGTCGGCCGCGGAAGCGGCGGAATCGCTGGAGATGAGCGTGGCCGCCGTCAACAGCGCCTTACAGCGCGGACGCGCGACCATGGCCGCGCGCAACGCCACCGTGACGCCCGAGGCGCTCGACGAAGAACACACCGCCTTGCTCGAACGCTACGTCGCGGCGTTCCACAGCTACGACGTCGATGGTCTGGTCTCCCTGCTCCGCGAAGATGCGACCTTCTCCATGCCCCCGTACGCGCTCTGGCTCCAGGGTCCCGACTCCGTGCGCGCATGGCTCATCGGCGTCGGCGCAAAATGCGAAGGCTCGAAACTCGTGCCGGTCCAGGCGAGCGGATCGCCCGCCTTCGCGCAATACCACCCCACCGAAGTGCCGGGCACGTACCACGCCTGGGGCATCATCGTCCTCGAACTCGACGGCGATCGCATCACCAGCTGGGACACCTTCCTCGATACCGAGACGCTGTTCCCGCTGTTCGGATTGCCGCTGGAATTGAGGTGAGGAGTGGTTGTCGGGTACGGGTTGTCGGTTGTCGGTTCTCGGTTCTCGGTTACTCATCGTCCCGCACATCCCCAGAACGGACAACCACTAACCGACAACTGACAACCGACAACCGACAACCGATAACCGACAACCGCTACCAACCGACAACCGACAACTTTTTCCAAGTCCACCGATGATTTCCCCCCTCTCCCCGGGTCTACACCTTCGAAACGAAAACGAAGGAGAACCCGATGACGATTCAAGCCGCGATTCACGTTCCCGCCGCTCCTGAGCTCGACCGCTCCCGCGCCGCCCTCTGGACGGGGCGGGTCCTTTTCACCCTCTCCGTTCTCTTCCTCGCCTTCGACGCAGCGATGAAGATTCTCCAGCCCGCCGCGGCCGTCGCGGGAACGACGCAACTCGGTTACTCCGCAAACGTGCTTCTCCCCCTCGGCATCATTCAGGTCGTCTGTCTGGCCCTCTACCTGATCCCCCGCACCGCCGTCCTTGGCGCCATCCTCTGGACCGGCTACCTCGGCGGCGCCGTCGCGACGCACGTGCGCATCGGCAATCCGCTCTTCTCCCACATCCTCTTTCCGGTCTATGTAGCCGCGCTTCTCTGGGGCGCATTGTGGCTCCGCGACCGCCGCGTCCGCGCACTCCTGCCGCTCGCGTAATGACTCATTGAGGAGAAAACCATGTCCCGCATGATCTTCGTCAATCTCCCCGTCCGCGATCTCTCGAAGTCGATGGAGTTCTTCTCCACCCTCGGCTTCACGTTCAATCCGCAATTCACCGACGACAAAGCCGCCTGCATGGTCATCAGCGACAAGGCGTACGCCATGCTGCTCACCGAGCCTTTTTTCCGCGGCTTCACAAAGAAAGAGCAGTGCGATACGTCAAAAGCCACCGAGGCTTTGTTCGCACTGTCGTGCGAGAGCAGGGGAGAGGTCGACCAGCTCGTACGCAAAGCCATCGACGCCGGCGGCAGCCACGCCATGGACCCGCAGGACCATGGTTTCATGTACGGCTGGAGCTTCTATGATCTCGACGGCCACCATTGGGAAGTGCTCTGGATGGACCCCGCCGCGGTGCAATGAAGACAGAGGAAACACACAATGAACAAAATCACACCGAATCTCTGGTTCGACGGCCAGGCCGAAGAAGCGGCGAATTTCTATTGCTCGATCTTCCCGAACTCGCGCGTCAAAACAGTCACGCCGATCGTGGTCGAGTTCGAGCTCGACGGAAACTCGTTCATCGGCATCAATGGCGGCCCGATGTACCAATTCACCGAAGCCATCTCGTTCGCAGTCGATTGCCAGAGCAAAGAAGAAGTCGACCACTACTGGGATCGTCTGACCGCGGATGGCGGCCAGCCCAGCCGATGCGGCTGGCTCAAAGACAAATACGGCGTCTCCTGGCAGATCATCCCCGCCGCCTTCAAACGCATGATGAGCGACCCGGACGGGGAGAAAAGAAACCGCGTCATGCAGGCCATGCTGCAGATGCAGAAACTCGACGTCGATGCATTGCAGCGCGCATTCGATGGCGACCCCGTGTCATCCTGAGCGAAGCGGGATCGTTTCTTGTTCGGAGTCAATGGCACGCTGGTGTCATGAATTGCATGAGTGGACCAGTTGCCAGTTGCCAGATGCCAGTTGCCCCTTCGGTGATTGGCGCGCTTGCGGCCGGGGCGTAACTGTCGCGGCAACCGGCAACAGGGAACGGGTCAACAAAAAAAGGAGGCGTGCCCGCCTCCTTTTTTCTCCACCACTGCTCCCGATTTACCGCCGATTCCGGCGATTCTCCCTCTCCGCTTTCATCTGCTCGAGCTGGGCGCGCTGCTCGGGGGTCAGGACGGTCAGAACGAGCTGGCGTTCGGACTCGTGGATCTGCCTGAGCTGGGCGCGCTGGGAGGTGATCGTCGCTTTGAGGGCGTCCGCTTTGGCCGTGTCATTGGCGCGCTTTGCGGCGCGGAACTGCTGCACGTTCGAGCGGAACGACTGGAAGAACGCGGCGTTCTGTTCGCGCGTCGCTTTGCGAATGTCCTGAATCTTCGCCTTCTGCACGTCGGTGAGGTTCAGCTTCTCGGCGAAACGGGCGCCGAATTCTCCGCGATGTCCACCGCGCTTGCCGGCGGAACCGCCTTGATGCGGCGCGGCAACGGCGATCGAGGCGCTGAGCGTCAGAACGGCCACTGCTGCAATCATTTTGTTTTTCATTGGGCTTGTGTCTCCTTGCCCGCTATAGACACCGTCCGCGCGGCATCTCTTTCCATCCTGCAATGAATTGCACGGCCATGTCATGAACTGCGCCGCGGCGCCGCTCGTGCGCTGTATCTTCGTTGCATGACCACCGGCCTCACGACGCGCGAGCGTCTGCTGATCTTTGCGTTCTGGACCGGACTGGCCGTCATTTCGGCCGCAAACCGGCTGCTTGACGCGCCCGGCTTCATCCGGGTCATGGCTCCCGGCGCGCCGGTCGCGCTCGCCTTCATCGAGGCGTGGATCTGGGCCGCGCTCACCCCCATCGTCTTCAGGCTCAGCAGCAGACTGACCGTCGATCGCTCGCAGTGGTGGGTGCGCATCCCCGTCATCATTGCGGTGGGGATCGTCATCTCCATCCTCATGTACGTCCTCATCGACGTGGCGCGCGATCTGGTGATCGACATCCCGCGCCGGCCGCGCCGCCATTCGACATTGCGCGAGATCGGCCGCTTCCGCTTTGTCAACCAGTTCGTCTTTTGTCTGGCCGTGCTCGCCGCCGGACTGGCGCGTGAATATTTTCAGCGCGACCGGCACCGCGAGGCGCAGTCGGCGAAGCTGCAGGCACAGCTGGCCGAGGCGCAGTTGAATGCTTTGAGGATGCAGATCAATCCGCATTTTCTGTTCAATACATTGCACGCCATGTCTGCGCTCGTGGAACGCGATCCGGCGGGCGTGCGGCGGATGATCGCCCGGCTCAGTGAACTGCTCCGCCATACCACCGACAGCAGCGCGCGCGATCTCATCCCATTACGCGCCGAGCTCGATTTTCTGCGGCGCTACATCGAGATCATGGAAATTCGGTTTCAGGGACGGCTGCGCGCGGCCATTGACGTCGATCCGTCGCTTCTTGAACTGCCCGTGCCGAATCTCATTCTGCAGCCCATTGTCGAAAACGCACTCGAACATGGCGCGAGCCGTGTGTCGGGAGTGGGGGAGGTGACGATCCACGCGCGCCGTGAGGATGGCCGATTGATTCTGTCGGTTCGCGACAATGGACCGGGCATGGACGACGAGAATCGCCGCACGGGTGTGGGCCTCACCAATACGCGCGCGCGCCTGGCGCAGCTCTATGGCGAGACTGCAGGCGTGGAGCTGTTGGCCAATGAAGGAGGAGGGACACGTGCAGAAATCGTCATCCCCGATACGCGCATTGATCGCCGATGACGAGCCGCTCGCGCGTCAACGGATCGAGGATCTGCTCGCGAAAGAACCGGACGTCGAAATCGCAGGCATTGCGGACACCGGTCCCGCTGCAGTCGAGGCCATTCAATCGCTCCATCCCGATCTCGTCTTTCTCGACGTCCAGATGCCCGGCATGAGCGGCATTGAGGTGATGGACGCAGTGGGCATTGAGCGCATGCCGGTGACGATTTTCACTACGGCCTATGATCAATATGCAGTGAAGGCGTTCGAGCTCGCCGCGCTCGATTACCTGATGAAGCCGTTCGACGACGATCGCTTCGCACAGGCGCTCGATCGCGCGCGCGAGTCGATTCGCGCGACTGCACAATCGCCTGCGCCAAAGTATCTGGAGCGCATCGGCGTCGAGGCCCGCGGACAGGTGCGTTTCGTTCCGGTCGATCGCATTGAGTACATCACCGCCGACGGCCCGTACGCGGAGCTGCACGTCGGCGAGCGCACGCTCGCTCTGCGCGAGCGGATGCATACGCTCGAGGAGCGCCTCGATCCGGACGTCTTTTTCCGCATCCACCGCTCCGCGATCGTGCGGCTCGACCGCGTCGACGCATTGCTCCGCCGCCCCGGCGGCGATTACGCGGTGCGCCTCAAGGACGGAACGGAACTGAGCCTGAGCCGTGCGAAACGCGACGAGCTGTCGCGGCGATTGGGGTGATCGTCGATCACCGGACATCCGGCATACGCTGAGCAACGGGAGCGCGTTGCGGCGCGCTCCCGTCGTACTCTTCCCGCGTGCGGCCTCGTCTCTCCTGGTCCGATCGTCTTCTCTTTTTCGAGGCCGCGGTGCGTCTGCTCGTCGCGCGAACGCTGCTCGTCGCGCTGCCGTTTCGCATCGTCACGCGGCGGCTCACGGTGCGGGATGCGAACGGCCTCGCGAGCGATGAGTTGTTGCGGCGCGTGCGCTGGGCGATCGGCGCGGTGAGCCGCCGCGCGCCGTGGCGCTGCAAGTGTCTCGAACAGGGGATCGCCGCGAAGATGATGCTGCGTGCGCGACGCATTCCGAACACGCTCTACATGGGTGTTGCGCGGCGCGAAGGGGCGGCCGCGGTCGAGGCGCACGCGTGGCTGCGCGCCGGGACGATGATCGTCACGGGCGGCGAAGGACACGAGCAATTCACGGTCGTTTCCTCGTACGCGGACGGCGCTCCGGCCGGACAGATGCGGTAATCTGTCGCCCCTGTGCGTCAGCTCTCCCTCTCGATCGTCATCCCGACCTACGGCCGCGTCGAATCGCTCGGCCGTCTCCTCGCCTCCATCGCGGCGCAGAGCGTTGCGCCGTTCGAGGTCATCGTGGTCGACCAGAACGGGGCGGGCGTGCTCGATGACGTGCTGACCGCCACGGATTTCGAGATCACGCACCTCCGTCTCGCGGAACCGAATGCCGCCGCAGCGCGCAACGCCGGCTTCAATGCGGCGACTTCGACGCACGTGCTGTTCGTCGATGACGACGAAGTGCTCAGCCACGATTTCATCGAGCGCATGATCGGCGTCTTTGCGCGGCATCCGGAAGTGCGCTGCCTCTGGCCTGTGGTTTACAGCGGAGATCGTGCGGCCGCAGCGCGTTACTGGCGCCGTCAGGCGATCGGCCGCGCGATTCCGGGCACGTCGCTCATGCGCATTCGCCGGGCGGGCGGGGGCGGGGTTGCGTTCGAGCGCGAGTTTTTCCGCGCCACCGGCGGCTACGACGAAACGCTGTTTCGCTTTGGCGGGATGTCTGAGGATTGGGAGCTCGGCCTGCGCATGCGCAGACGGCGTCTGGCGATCTGGCACGACGCGTCGCTCTTTCTGCGGCATGAGCCGGCGATGAGCGGCGGTTGCGGCGTGCGTTCCCTTCCTTATGACGTCGCACGCATTCGCGTCGCCCGCGCATACGTGCTTCTGCAGCGCATCGGCCACGGCGCGCCGTTCCGTCTCGGCCTCCGCGACGCCTGGCCCATTGTCCGCGTCGCCCTCCTCTCCACCCTCGGCCGCCTCGAAGGGCGCAGCATTCTCCTGCGCCGTCCTCTGTGGCATCTCCAGACCATCGTGCGCGCGATGCGCGAGAGCCACGCCTTCGCCACCATGCACGCCGCCCGCTATGCCGACCCCGCGCACGTCGATCACCTGACGAAGCCGGTGGTGCGCGTCCTTGCGCACAATGCTGTGCGAATGGAAGTAGCGAGTGGACTAGAAGTGGCGAGTGGCGCGTAGCGAGTTGCCTGGGCGGTGTCGTTCAGGCGGAACGCACTGCGAGCTCGCCACCATAGGCAAGTAGGGATTAGCGAGTAGCGAGCGGCAGAGCATGTCGTCCAGGCGAAACCGCCCTGGCAACGCGCTACACGCCACTCGCTACTTCCTATTCGCCACTCGCTACTTCCATTCACACGTGCAGCGAAATGCGCGTCGATTCGAACACCGCGCTCTC
>JALYOB010000210.1 GCA_030857085.1 Acidobacteriota bacterium
CGGCAGCTTTGCTGCCGGATTCAGAGCGGCGACTGGCGTCGCCGCACTCCAAATTAGTACGCGATCAACTTGATGGTCTTCGTCGCGGGGTCGGTCCAGGCGACGTAGGCGGTGTTGCCGACCAGCGCGATGCGCGGCACGCCCGCGGCGCGGGCAGAGGTCACGCGCGCGAGCTCCTGCGGCGCCTCAACGCTTCCGTTCGCGCGTACGCGGCGGGCGAGAATGCGGTCGGCTTCGATCCAGGTCACGAGCGCGCTGCCATCCTTCAGCAGCAGCGTATCAACGCGGCCGAGCGCGTGACCGGCGTCGACACGAATGGCTTTGCCGAACGTACTACCGGCATCCGTCGAGAAGGCGACGTACACGCGTGGATCCTTGGCATTCGCGGCGGTGAACCACGCCATCGCCGCACGGCTGCCGCGCGCATCGACCTGCGGACCATTGACCGGGCAACCTGCGATCTTCCAGTCGTCCTCATGCACCCGTCGCGGCGCGCTCCACTTCGCGCCGTCGCGCCGCACGTAAGAGATGTCGCGAATCTCGCCGTCGAGACGATCGCGATACGCGACCAGCGCCCCTTTCGCGGTCATGGTCATGGCGGTCGAGCAGCAATCGCACACGCGCCCGTCGAGCACACGCTCGTTCTTCACCGTCGCCGACGCATCGAGCTCCGCGTAACGCAACTGCGTCTGCGTTCCCTCACGTCCGTCGAGCCACACCATGGCCATGCCGCCCTGGCTCATCGGAGCGAACGACGCGAAGCCATGCTCCGCTTCTTTCGCATCGCGATTGACGAGCACCGGCTTGCGCCACGTCGCACCGCCATCGCTCGACGCACTCACCCAGACGTCGTAGCCATGTCCATGTTTCTCGAGCCACTGCGCGTACAACACGCCGCGCGCATCTTCGGCAATGGAGGGAAAGTCGGCGCCGCTCACCATCAGTTCGTCGCGCTTCACCACCACGCGCGGCGCCGACCAGCGGCCGTTTTTCATCGACGCAAATCGCAACGCGCCCGACTCGATCCACGACATGAGCAGCGTTCCGTCAGCGCGCGCGGCGAGATACGGCTGCCCGGCACCAGCACCAGAGGGAGAAGGGAACGCGACGACCGCAGCGAGCAACGCGGCGAGGATCATGCCCCGCGTTATACTCAATCGCAGGCGCCTTCACGAAAGGAAAAATGAAGGAAAAGCGTGAGATTTATCGCTTCCTCCACGTCACCCCGCGGCGCATCTTCGAGCAGCTCGATCAATACGTGATCGGCCAGCGCCACGCGAAGGAAGTCCTCGCCATCGCGGCGTACAACCATCTCAAACGAATCGAGTACCTCAAATTCGGCGGCGAGGTCTCGATCCGCAAGTCGAACATTCTGATGATGGGGCCGTCCGGCAGCGGCAAGACGTATCTCGCCCGCACGCTCGCCAAGATCCTCGACGTGCCGTTCGCCTACAACGACGCAACCTCGTTCACAGAAGCGGGCTATTACGGCGAGGACGTGGAGGTCGCGATCGGGCGTCTGCTCTACGCAACCAATCAGGATGTGAAGGAAGCGGAGAACGGGATCGTCTTCATCGACGAGATCGACAAGATCGCCCGCCGCGCCGGCGGCAATCGCACCGGCGCGAGTCAACGCGACATCGGCGGCGAGGGGGTGCAGCAATCGCTCCTCAAGATTCTCGAAGGGGACAAGCTGTTCGTCCCGATGAACGTCACCGCGCACTGGAACAAGCACGATTTCGTCGAGATCGACATCGCGAACATTCTCTTCATCTGCGCGGGCGCGTTCTCGGACATCGAGGATGTCCCCGAGGGCCGCAGCGCCGGCTTTTTCGAGCAGGCCGCGCCTCCCCCTCGCGAAACGACCACGGACGATCTCGTAAAGTACGGCCTCCTCCCCGAGCTCCTCGGCCGCCTTCCCGTTCGCGTGCAACTCCACGCACTCGCTCCCGCGGAACTGGTGTCGATCCTCACGGAACCACGCGAGGCGATGGTTCCCGAATATCAACGCCTCTGCGCGCTCGATCAGATTCAACTGGAGTTCTCCCGCGAGGCGCTCTTCGAAATTGCCAACGCCGCCATCCGCCAACGCCTCGGCGCCCGCGCACTGCGCGCGATCATGGAGAAGGTGCTGCACCCGATCCTGTTCGTCGGCCCCGAACGCGCCGGCGAACGGATCGTCGTCGAGCCTGCAGATGTGCGGCGTGCTGTGAGCTGACGGGGATACGACGAGGGCCTCCGGCGGCCGGGGCCGCGGGCCCCGGACCCCGCTTGCAGGCGTAGCCTCCGCGACACAGCTGCTTACTTGCGCACGAGTGTCCCGGAGGCCCCCCGTCGTCCCCCGTCAGCTACACTGCACCGCCATGCGCACAATTGGGATCGCGGCGAAGACGATGGCGGCGGAAGCAGTGGCATATGCGGAGCGCGTCGCGGCGGATCTGCGCGCGCGCGGCATTGAAGTCATCTTCGACGAACACACGGCAGCGACGCTCGGCGACACGCGCGCTGCGCTGCCGAAGAGTGAGCTCGGGCGGCACAGCGAACTGCTGATCACCTTTGGCGGCGATGGAACGCTGCTCTCCGTGGCGCGGCATGCGCCCGAACATGTGCCGATCGTCGGCGTGAACATGGGCACCCTCGGGTTTCTCACGGAAATTCAGGTCGACCAGTTTCCGGAAGTTCTCGAGCGCGTGCTCGATGGGAGGCATGAAGTCGAGCCGCGGGTGACCTTCACCGTCAGCGTGTCGGGGCCGGAGCGCGATGCGGCGAAAAGCTATCGCGTGCTGAACGACGTCGCGATCAACAAAAGCGCGCTGGCGCGCATCATCGAGATGCGTGTGAGCGTCGCGGGCTTGTTCGTCTCGACGTTCCGCGGCGATGGATTGATCGTCGCGACGCCGACCGGATCGACGGCGTACAACCTCTCCGCGGGCGGTCCGATCATCTATCCCACCATGGGCGCGGTCGTCATCACACCGATCTGCCCGCACATGCTCACCAACCGGCCGCTCGTGTTGCCCGACGAACTCGATATCGAGATCGGACTGGCGACGCCCGACTCGCGGGACATCTTCCTCACCCTCGACGGGCAGGAAGGCTTCGAAATCAGCGATCGCGACCGGATTTGCGTCCGCAAGTCCGAAGAGCGAGTACTCTTGGTCCAATCACCCGACAAAGATTACTTCGACGTTCTACGCAACAAGCTGAAATGGGGCGAAGGATGAGACACGCGCTGGGAGTGGTGTTCCTGCTGTTCGTGACGTTCAGCAGCCGTGCAGCCGATCCGGTGTACCTCGACCAGTTGATGGAGACGCCGCTCGGAACGCTGCAGGCGCAGTTTCCGGGGCTGAAACGCGAAGGTTGTTACGCGCTCGCAGACGGCCACTTTCTCCTGATTTCGATCGACAGGAAAGACGGCAAACCGTGGCGCATTGCGCTCACGAACGAGGCGCCCTGCCGCAAGCCGGAATCAAGTCCCGCCACCGAGATCGCCTTACGCAAAGGCGTCATCCTCGGCGACTCGACGGTGAAAGTCGTCGAGAAGATGGGCCGCCCCGACGCCGCCGCCGCACCCGAGCCGTCGCTCAAAAAGCTCGGCGATCTCGAATACTTTTACGTCTGCCGCGAAAGCGAAGGCTGCGCGCGCCACACCAGCATCTTCATGCGCGGAGGAGTGGTGACGGCGGTGGCGGAGTGGTATTCGCAATAGCGCGGCGCGCTACTGCGTGTTGACCTGTTGCCGGTTGCCCGTTACCGCAACGGTGGCGCTCGGAACACGAGCGCGTCGATCCGCACATGCGCGGTCACAGGCAACGGGGAACGGGTGAACGGCGCGCGCGCTTCAGCGCGCTTGCAGCGATCGCTCGTAGCTCGCCCGCACCGCGGCCACATACGACTGCGTTTCGCGATACGGCGGGATGCCGCCGTATTTCGCGACGGCGCCGGGGCCGGCGTTGTAGGCGGCTAACGCGAGGTCGAGATCGCCGTGGAAGGTGTCGAGGAGCGTGCGAAGGTAGCGGGCGCCGCCGAAGATGTTCTGGCGGGCGTCGAAGACGTTCGTGACGCCGAGGTATTTGGCCGTTTCGGGCATGAGCTGCATGACGCCGCAGGCGCCGACGCGCGAGACCGCGTTCGGATTGAAGGCTGACTCACGGCGCGCGATCGCGGCGACGAGGCGAGGATCGACCCGATGCTGGCGTGCCGCTTCCTCGATGAAGGCAGCGAGCTGCGCGGGAGCGGGCGCGGCGGCTCGGCTGTCGTAAATCGCGTTGCCGAACGGGCGGAACGCGAGCACGCGCGTGCTGCGCAGCGAAACGAGAGCCTCGCGGATGTCGCCGAAGAAGCGGTACGCGGTGATCGCGCGGTGGTCGTTCGAGATCACGACCTTGCCCGGCTTTTTCAGCTTCGCATTCGGAATCGACGACGCCGTGAAACGGCGCTCCGCCGCAACGGCGCTCGTTGCGACCAGAAGCGTGACGGCGATCACGATGCGCGATTTCATGAGGCAATCACCAAACGGCCATGTGGCGTGTAGCATTCCGCGATGCGACGACTTGCCGCGCTGCTTCCCTTCGCTCTGCTCGCCTGCAGGCCGCTTGCGCCTGCAGCAGGAACCGCACCAATGACGAACGCGACCGACGATGGAACGATCTTCATCGGCGGCACCGTCGTGACCGGCGCGCCGCAGACGCCGCAGAAAAACGTCGCCATTTACACGAGCGGCGGAACGATTCGCGAGGTCGGCTCTCCGTCGCAGGTGCGGGCGGCACATCCGCGGGCGCGCGTCGTCGACGCGTCGAACGCGACCATCCTTCCCGGCCTCACCGATGCGCACGGACATCTCGCCGGACTCGGCGCGGCGCTCGCGAACGTCGACCTCGTCGGCACCACGTCGTACGAAGAAGTGATCGCGCGGGTGAAAGAGCGCGCCGCCACGACACCCGCGGGTGAATGGATCAGCGGGCGGGGGTGGGATCAGAACGACTGGGCGGTGAAAGAGTTTCCGACGGCGGCTCCGCTCGACGCCGCGTTTCCCGATCGCGCGATCGTGCTCGAGCGCGTCGATGGTCACGCTACGCTCGCCAACAGCGCGGCCATGCGCGCGGCCGGCGTCACCGCAGCGACGCGCGACCCCGAGGGTGGACGGATCGTGCGGGATGCGGAGGGCAATCCGACCGGCGTGTTCATTGATGCGGCGACAAACCTCATCGATACCGCGGTCCCGCCGATCTCGAATGAACAGCGCAAAGCGCGCGTCCTCGCGGCGGCGCAGAACATCGCCGCGAATGGCCTCACCGAAATGCACGATGCGGGCATCGATGCGAACACGATCGCTGCGGTGCGCGAGCTGATCGACGAACATCGCTTCCCGATTCGCGTGTATGCGTTGCTCACGGACAACGACGCGCTGCTCGAGCAGTGGTTCGCGAGCGGACCCCTGATCGGGTACGGCGGCCATCTCACCATTCGCGCGGTCAAACTTTATGCAGATGGCGCGTTGGGCAGCCGCGGCGCGGCGCTGCTCGCGCCGTACAGCGACGATCCGAACAACACCGGACTGCTGGTGTCGAAGCCGGAGCATCTCGCCGACGTTTCGCGCCGTGCACGCGCGGCGGGATTTCAGGTCGGCACGCATGCGATCGGCGATCGCGGCGTGCGCAATGTGGTCGATGCGTACGCGAGTGCGGGCGTTACTGCGGACAATCGCTATCGCATCGAACATCTGCAGGTCATCGCGCCGGAAGACGTGCCGCGCCTCGCGCAGTACGGAATCATCGCCTCGATGCAGCCGACGCATGCGACGTCCGACATGTACTGGGCCGAGGCGCGGCTGGGACCGCAGCGCGTGCTGGGCACGTACGCGTGGCGCACCGTGCTGAATGCGAACGCGCGACTCGCACTCGGCTCCGACTTTCCGGTGGAGAGCGTGAATCCGTTCTTCGGCATCTACGCCGCGGTGACGCGTCAGGATCAGAAGCACTGGCCGGAAGGCGGCTGGTATCCTGCGCAGCGCCTCACGTTAGGCGAGGCCATTCGCGGCTTCACCAGCGATGCTGCGTTCGCCGCATTCGAAGAGCAGTCACGCGGCACGATCGAGCCGGGGAAACTCGCGGACCTGACGATCATCGATGGGGATCTCTTCGCGATGAACGACTTGTTCAAGGCGAAGGTGCGGTACACGGTGGTGGGTGGGGAGATTGTTTTTTCCGCGCGATGAGTACCTCGGTACCTCGGAGTACCTCGGGTACCTCGGCGATTGTCTCCTCCGAGGTACTCGAGGTACCGAGGTACTCCGAGGTACTCCTCACCGCTCCGCATCATCGAAATGCGTGAGCGCGCGAAAGTCCTGATAGCGCTCGTGCACGTCGCTGAGCGAGATCTCGCGCAGGCGATCGAGGGAGAACTTTTCGACCGTGAACGACGCGAGCACGCTGCCGAAGATGATCGCGCGGCGGAGCTCCTGATCGTGGATTTCGCGGCGTGAGGCGAGGTATCCGAGGAAGCCGCCGGCGAAGGTGTCGCCGGCGCCGGTGGGATCGAATACGTTTTCGAGCGGATACGCCGGCGCGGCGAAGATCGCGTCGTTGCGCACCATCAGCACGCCGTACTCGCCGCGCTTGATGACCAGCGTCTGCGGCCCGAGCGCGAGAATCTGACGCGCGCCTTTCACCAGGTTCGCTTCTTTGGTGAACATGCGCACTTCCGCTTCGTTGATGATCACCAGATCGACTTCGCGAATCACCCGCTCGAGCGCATCGCGCTTGATGTCGATCCAGAGGTTCATCGTGTCGAGGGCAACCAGCCGCGGTCTCTGCGTCTGCTGCAAAACCTCGAGCTGCAATTCGGGTTGGATGTTCGCGAGGAACAGAACGTCGGGCGTGCGCTGCCGCTCATTGAGCTGCGGTTTGAAGTTCGCGAATACATTCAGCTGCGTGTCGCGCGTCTTCGCCACATTGAGGTCGTAGCCGTACTCGCCGCTCCAGAAGAACGTCTTCTCGCCGGGCACGCGCTGCAGCCCTTCGGTGTTGATGTTGCGCCCGCGAAAGACCGAGGCATCTTCTTCGGTAAAGTCCTCGCCGACGACGGCGACAAGATCGACTTCGGTGAAGAACGACGCCGCGACGGAGAAGTAGGTCGCCGATCCACCGATCACACGATCGACCTTTCCGAACGGGGTCTGCAGGGCATCAAACGCAACACTTCCGACGACGAGAATGGACATTCGGGTTCCTTTCGGCGGCGGAGAGTAACACGGGGTGGTTGTCCGTTATCCGTTGTCCGTTATCAGTTGTCGGTTGTCGGTTATCGGTTGTCGGTTGCAATGACATACCGACAACCGCC
>JALYOB010000668.1 GCA_030857085.1 Acidobacteriota bacterium
CCCCTGCGACTTGCAGCGAACGGCACCGTCGGCGGGGGATCCCTCGACTTCGCTCGGGATGACACCGTTGTCGATCGTGCGATTGCATCCCACGGCACCATCGACGCCGTCCGCGACGTCTTCATCGCCGCATGCGGTCTGCCCTCGCGCGGACGCGTCGACGGACCCGCACTCGCGCCCTACGAGCTCGCGCGCGATTACGCGCAGACGCTCATCGCGCACGCGGTCGCGCGTACACTGCCGGCGCGAGGCAAAGAGTTTCTCGAGGCGGTGCATCACAACCTCGAGCATGGAGAGAGCTTCGCCGAATGGAGTTTTGCGTGAAGCGCAGCATTGCCGTCCTTGCCCTCCTCGTCACCGCGTGCGCAACTGCGCCGCAGCCGCCCGCGAATTCACTCGCCTCATCCATCGACGCACTGCTCGACAAGCCGCCGCTGCAGCACGCGCTCTGGTCCATCCTCATCGAAGAAGAGGATGGCCGCGTGCTCTACGCGCGCAACGCGGACAGGCTCACCATGCCCGCCTCGAACCGCAAGCTCTTCACCGCCGCCACCGTCGCCAGCTGCCTCGGCACCGACGCGCGCCTGGTGACGGAAGTCTGGCGCGATGGCGACAATCTCGTGCTGCGCGGCGACGGCGATCCCTCGCTCGGCTCGTGGCGCTACGAACGCGACGGCGACTTTGATCGCCTCGCCGACACGCTGCGCGCGCGCGGCATCACGCGCGTCGCGGATGTGATCGCGGACGTCTCCCTCTTCGACCGCAACACCATTCCGGGCAGCTGGAAGCACGGCAACCTCGGCGCCGATTACGCCGCGCCGGTCGACGCGCTGACGTGGGGCGAGAGCGAAATCCCGGTCGATCGCTCCGTTCCCGATCCCGCTCTGTACGCGGCCACGACATTGCGCGATGTGCTGACGCTGCGCGGCATCACCGTCACCGGCGTGGCGCGCGTGAACATGGAGCCGCGCGTGTGGCAGGAACGCATCGCGACATTGCCTTCGCCGTTCGTCGGCGACCTGCTGCGCACCGTGCTCAAGAACAGCCACAATCTCTACGCGGAGATGCTGCTCAAACGGCTCAGCGCGAACGGGGCGCAGCCGGCGACGTACGAGAATTCATTCGCCATCGAGCGCGCATTTCTCACGAGCGAGCCGCGCGTCGACGCGGAGTCGTTCCGCTTCGTCGACGGCTCCGGCCTCGCGCCCGACGATCTCCTCACGTGTCAGTCCACGATTCGCGTGCTGCGCTGGATGAACGATCCGTCGCGGCGCACCTTCTGGTGGAACGTGCTCGCGCAACCGGCGAACGAAGGGACGCTGCGCAATCGTCTGCGCACACTCGAAGAGCGCATGCGCGGGAAGACCGGCACGATCGCGGGCGTGAATGCGCTCAGCGGAATTCTGGCGATGCCGGACGGCCGCTATCGCTACTTTTCGATCATGATCAATCACCACATCGCCGACGGCAGCGATGCGACGCGCGTCATTGATGCGATCGTGCAGGCTGCTTCCGAAACGTCTGCCCGAACAGCGTCAGCGACTCAATCTCCCGCTTCGCGTTGAACCCGAACGTCACCGCCTCGTCGAGATCCGCTTCGTCGGAGACAGCATCGAACGTGTCGAACTCGAAGTGCCTCAGCGGCGCGACGATGCGGCTCCAGCGGAGCACGAGTGCATCGCCTTCGAGCGTCACTGTGGCCTTGCCATGCGAGCGGCTCTCGTACTCGCCCGCGTAACTCGCCAGCGGCAACGCCGGCTTCGATACGGCGTCGCGCTTCGAGAGCCGCTCCGCTTTCTGCTGCGCTTCTTTCTCATCCTCGCGGCGATCGAGCGCGAGGTAGTACTCGTTCCAGTCGCGTCCCGCTTTACCCAGAAGGATGTCGGCGAGCGCATTGCGCAACGCGACCACGGCAAGGCCGCGGCCGACATTCACCATCACCACGAATCCGCTGTTGCGCTTCGGCAGCAGATCGACCTGCGTGCGAAATCCATTCAGCGCTCCGGAGTGCGAGACGAGCAGCTCGCCGCGATAGTCCTGAACGTTCCAACCCATTGCATACGAGATGACGTTGGTCTCCGGATTCTCGTCGCGGGTCGTGTTCTCCCACCGCCGCACGGTTTGCGGCATCTTCGTCTCTTCGAGCGCAGCCGGATCGAGCAGCTGATGCAGCTCGAACGTGCCATTCCCAAGGTGAAAGCGCAGCCAGTTGGCCATGTCACGCGCGGACGATTTGATCGCGCCCGCCGAGCCTAACGTGTAGGTCTCGATCGGCTTCTGCGGCGCGATGCGATCGGTCTTCCAGTCGTACCGGTATCCAGTCGCGTGATCGCTCGCAAGCCATTGCTCATCCGAGGTGATGGTGCGCGTCATGTTCAGCGGCGCGAAAATGCGCGCTCGTACGAAGTCGTCCCACGGCATCCCCGCCGCTTTCGCGGCCACTTCACCCGCGGCGATGAACATGATGTTCTGGTACTGGTACGCAGTGCGAAACGGTCTCGCGAGCCCGCTCGCATTCACACCGCGAATGACTTCTTCGCGCGTCAGCGGCGTGTTGTCCCACAGCTCGTCATGCCGCCCGAGTCCCGTGCGATGCGAGACGATGTCGCGCACGGTCACCTGCGAGTTCGCACACATGTCCGTGAACTCGAAGTAGGGAAGGTACTGCCGCACCGGATCGTCCCAAGACACCTTCCCCTCCGACACGAGCATGGCCAGCGCAGTGCTGGTGAATGCTTTCGAGGTCGACGCAATCTGGAACAAGGTGTCAGGCGTGACGCGCGCGCCCGTGCCGAGATCCTTCACTCCATATCCCTGCACGTACAC
>JALYOB010000669.1 GCA_030857085.1 Acidobacteriota bacterium
CCACAGCCGCAGCAACCCGTTCCTCCCCGCCCGCAGCCGCGATGAGCGTGTCGTTCTGGGTCCTCCTGATCGCGATTGCGCTGATCGGGTGGCTCGTCGCGTACATGCTCGCGCAGCGGCCGATCACGAACGTGCAGCAGCTCATTCAGCAGCGGCGCTACGAAGACGCGGTGCTCGAAGCACAACGCACGAACGATCCGCTGCATCGCGCCGAAGCGCTCAAGCTCCTCGGCCGCTACGACGAGGCGATCGCCGCATACAGACAATCGGATGATCCGGCCGCGCAGGAAGGGATCGCGCTGTGCCTTGCGCATCTCGGTCGCGATCTCGACGAAGCGCGCCGCCTGATGGAAACGCAGATCGCGCAGCATCCGCAGATTCAGGAGTTCCAGTCGCTCGCACTCGCGTACATCCTTCTGCGCGCGGGCGATAGCGAGAGCGCATTGCGGCTCTATGGCGACAATCTCGAGCTGCTCGAAACGCGTTTCCGCGACGACTACACCGATCCCGATCCGCTGCTGTCCGAGACGCTCTACCTCTTCGCGAAACTGGCGGAGGCAAACGGCGAAGACGCGCGAGCGGATTCGCTCGCGCGTCAGGCCGAAACGTGGGGCTGGCGTTTACAGTGAAGGACGGTAGGTCGACGCCATGTTGACCATGCGGCTCGCCTGTCCGGACGAGAACTGGTACATGCAGGAGTCGTAGCTGTAGTCCATGAAGTTCGTGATCGGATCGACGCCCGAGTAGCTGCAGGTATCGCGGCCGGTCGGGCATCCCGAGGCTGCCGAATATTCAGCGGCCGTATCGGCAACGTAGTCGCCGCTCGAGGTGTTGTTGCCGGTGCCGCAGCCGCCCTGGAACGTGTGATACAGGCCGAGCCAGTGACCGACTTCGTGCACGGCCGTGTCGCCGAGGTTGTAGTTCGTCGCGCTGCCGCCATTGATCGAGGAGTGCAGGATCACCACGCCATCCATGCGCGGGTTGCCCGAGAGGTTCCACGGGAACGTCGCCCAGCCGAGCGTGCCGCCGCTCGGATTCGCGGTGTAGAAGTTGAGGACGTACCGCGGATTGTTCGCGGCGATGCCGGTGAAGTAGTACTTCGCATCCTGCTCGGCGGTCGTGCCCGGCGACATGCCGTACCACGTGCTGTTGTTGGTGCGATCGGTCGTGCCGCGCACGAAGGTGAAGCCACGGCCGCTGTACGCATTGTTCAACGTCGTGATCTGCGAGTTGAGGCGGCTGTCCGAGACGTCGCCCGAGCCCGTCGAGCTGCGGATGACGTGAAAGTTGACCGTGATCGAGACCGGGCTCGAGATCGACTCGACGCCGTAGCCGGGATTCGAGAGCAGCGCCTCGAGGAAGTTGGTCTCCACGCGCGCCGCATCCATCGGCGACAACTCCTCGGTCTGGCAGCGATGTCCCGCGCGCACGAACGCTTCGTGACTCCTCCACTCCTGACCTTCCACCTCGAACGGTGCATCGACCGTCCGAGCAGCAAAGCGCCGTGCCGCCGTCTCCTCCTGCGCAGAGACACCGACCGCCGCGAACATCACCAGGGCAACGAGAACCGACAAACGCCTCATCATTCCTTCTCCTTTACGCATTGCGCGTGGGCGGCCTCTGGAGCAGACGCAATGCCGGAAAGAAATCGACGTAGAATCAACGACTTAGCGGGACGTGGGTCAGCGACACGGCCAATTCACGTGAATGCGGTGGATCAAAAACGAAACACGCGCGTCACAACTGACCCGCCTGCTCGTGAAACCGGGCGCGAATGCGCGACATCGCGACCGGGGCGGCGCACGGATGCACGCGATTCGTCAGCAGGACGAAGATTTTTTCGCCGTCGACCCACACCGATGTTCCGGTGAATCCCATGTGCCCGAACGAACGCTCCGACAATCCCGGTCCGCTCAATTGAAAGCCGAGACCGCGATCGTTCATCTGCGGACGCGTCGCTTCTTCGAGGAGCTCGCGTGGTACGAGCTCTCCACGCAGGAGACCCTGCATGATGCGAAAGACGTCGCCCGCCGTGGCGAACAACCCCGCATTTCCACACGTCCCGCCGGCGTGAAAGGAGTTGCCGTCGTTCGGCTCGCCCCACATCAGTCCCTGACGAAATCCGGTGAAGACGATGGAGCGCGTCGCGCACATGCCGTACTCGAAGCGCTGTCCCCACTCCGTGGCCGCAATGCGCGGCAACAGCGTCGCGGACGGGCGAAACATCGCATCCTTCAATTGCAGCGGCTCGAAAATGCGCTTCTGCGCCGCCTCGACGTAGTCGCCGAACAACTCCTGCAGCGCGTGATAGAGAAGGACGAAGTTGAGATCGGAGTACATCACCGCTTCGCCACGCGCTCTCTCGACACCCTGCTCTTCGATTGCCGCGACGTAATCGCCGAGCGCATACAGCGGCAACCACGCCTTCAGTCCGGAGGTATGCGAGAGCAATTCGCGATACGTGAAGCCGCGGTACTCCTCATCGAGCCGGATCTTCCCTTCGGCTACCGCCTGCAGAATGAGGATGGTCGTGACGAGCACTTTCGTGGTCGACGCGCAGTCGTAGATCGTCGAAGTCGTCGCTGGAATCCGCAGCGGAACCGCGACGGCATGACCGAACGCATTCTGATGTTCGATCCCGTCAGCCGTTCCAACTGCATACGACGCGGAAGGAAACGAGCCGAGGTCGATCTCGCGTCGCAGAAAGTCGTCAAGCGTCATACGCGGCGATTCTATGCAGGATGACGACCGGGGCCTCCGGCGGCCGGGCCACGGGCCCGGACCCGTCTTGCAGGCCTAGCCTCCGCGACACTCGTGCGAAC
>JALYOB010000670.1 GCA_030857085.1 Acidobacteriota bacterium
GGGCCCCGGACCCCGCTGGCAGGCCAAGCCTCCGCGACACAGTTCGTTATCTCGCACGAGTGTCGCGGAGGCTTGGCCTGCCCGACCGGTCCGGGCCCGTGGGCCCGGCCGCCGGAGGCCTCTCGTGGTTCTCACATCCGCGGCCGACGTGAGAGCGTTCTGCTTAGTCGACCTGTCGCGCAAGTGCCTCGTTGAGAACGGGGATCCAGGTTCCGTAGCCGCGCTCGTTCGGATGAAATCTGTCACTCGCGAAGAGCGATCGGTCCGCGCGAAAGAGAGGTCCGGTTCGCTCTGCGATCGGGGCGAAGCCCAGCCCTTCCGCCGCTGCTTCGCGGACAAACATCCGGTTCATCTGCTTCGTTCGATGCGCCGCGACGCCGCGCAGAATCCAAGGCACGCGCGGCGGCGATCCCATGTCCGGCGAGCCCGTGACCACGACTTTTACATTTGGATTTGCTTGCCGCAGCGCAGCAACGATGGCGCGCAGGTCGCGTCGCACATGCCGGATTTGCGTCAGGTGAATCACATCGTTTGCGGCCGCGGAGAGAAGCACGACGTCGGGCCGCAGCGATTGCGCGGTTGCAAGCTGACTCTCACGAACGTCCTTCATGCGCGCGCCGGAGACGGCGAGGTTCGTCATGACGACCACTCGGCCATTCGCGAGGTGCTTCGCGGTCTCGACAGCAATGCCGCGCTCGTAATCGCCTCCGACGCCGGCTGCCGTGCTGTCGCCGAGAACCACGTAGTTGATCGTCGGCCCCGACGTTCCGAACGTTCGGGGCGCGCGCGACGGCGTGTCTGCGGCCATGCACGACATCGCCACGATCATTGAGACCGCGCAACGGAGCGCGGCGAACGATGTCCTTGGATTCATATCCGACACGACTGCACGGGCAACGCCATACGGATCTGCACCGCTTCCTGTGCAGATCCGCTGTGCTAAACTCGCCAACCCGCGCTTTGCCTGCGGGAAGCTGCGCACATGATCGAGATCCAGATCCACCCGAGCGACATTCGCCGGCGCGTGCGGTACTTCTTTTTCGATCGCCGTCGGGTGGTGATCGGAATCGTCGTGCTTTCGCTCGTGCTCGCGGGCCTCATCGGCTCGATGGCCGCCGCGCCGACGGTCATTCGCCGCGTCTACAAAACGAACTTCCTCGCCGAGCAGCGGCAGGAACGCGCGATTCAACGCGAGCGTCTCCGCGAGAACGTCGTGCAGATGAGCTCCATCGAGCGCAGTCTCGAAGAGCAGCGCATCCGCGTCGAGAAGCTCATGACCGTCTACGGCCTCAATCGCAGCCTCGGCCAGGGCGGTTTCTCGACTCCCGTTCGCACCGGTCCGTTCGACGAGCCGCTCGATGACGCGCGCGAACGCGAGGCGTCGCTCGTCAGCGCGATGCATCGACTGCAGGAGCAGCTCGATCTTCTCTCGCGCTACGAAGCCGCGAACGCGGAGATCGTCCGCCACACACCCTCGATCCTCCCGCTGCCCGCGGATCAGTTCGTGCTCACGTCGCCGTTCGGCAATCGCGTCTCGCCGTTTACCCGCGCCGCGGACTTTCACAAGGGTCTCGATCTCTCCGCACCCACCGGCACTCCGGTCTATGCGGCCGCCGACGGCGTGGTCACGTTCGCAGGCCGCTATCCGATCTCGCAGAGCGTGGCCTGGTGGCGCTTCGGCAATGTCGTCACGATCAAGCACGGCGACCGCTTCATCACGATCTACGGCCACTGCGACACGGTCAACGTGCAGGCCGGACAGAACGTGAAGCAGGGCGACGTCATCGCCACCGTCGGCTCGACCGGCTGGAGCACGAACTCGCACCTCCACTACGAAGTGCGCAGCGATCTGCAGAGCCCCGGCACGTACGCACCGGTGGATCCCCGCATCTACATCCTCAATCATCAATGGAGCAACGAGGCCGTGCTGCTCATGCGCGCGCGGACCACGAACGAGTACAAGAACTTCGATCCGTTGCCTACGGCTTTCGTCGGCTATGCGAGTGGTGGGAAGAGGAGGTCGTGAGATGACTGCAGCCGCGGACCAGGCGAATTTCCCGACGATGATCATCCCGCGCGGGACGGAAATCCGAGTCAACGCGAACGGGCAGCTTTCGATCAAAACCCCCGGCAATCTCGTGATCCAGAACTCGGGCGTCTACTCGGAGATCGAGTCGACGAACGGCTCGATCCGCATCGAGGAAAACGTCACCGTCGAAGCGGTGAGCATCCGCGCGGGACAGGCCTGTTTCATCCAGGGCACGCTCACCGCCTGGCGCGTGCACGCGAAGCGGATCTCGCTCGAAGACCGCGCCCGCGCCTTCATCATGCTGCAGGAATCGGAACATCTCGAACTGGCGAAGAGCGCCCGCCTCGTCGGCAATTTCCAGAATGAGAAAGAGCTCTTTTTCATGATGGGGAAGTTCAGCCCGCAGCTGAAGGAACTCCCCGGCGCCGTCGACATGAACACGAGCGAGCGCCCGACGACGATGAAGATCCCGGCGCTCAGCACGACTGCCACCAGTCACGGCAGCGACGACGATCTGCGCAATGCGCAATCGCTGCTCGAGCGCGAGCTCTCCCGCCCCGATCTCAACCCCGGCGAAACGGAAGCGCTCCGCGAGGTTCTGTTCTCGCTGCGCGAGCGCAACGTGCAACGCGTGTCGAGCGTGTGGCGCGACGCCTTCGCCGAAGTCCGCACCCCCAGCGACTCCCTCCGCCAGGCGCAGTCGCATCTCGAAGCGTACTTCGGCCGGTAGGTGCGATAGGACACGACGGGGGCCTCCGGCGGGGGGGGGGGGGGGGGGGGGGGGGGGGGGGG
>JALYOB010000671.1 GCA_030857085.1 Acidobacteriota bacterium
ACACAGTGTGTTGGATTCGCACGAGTGTCGCGGAGGCTTGGCCTGTCAGCGGGGTCCGGGGCCCGCGGCCCCGGCCGCCGGAGGCCTCCCTTCGCTACATCCCGCCGCCGGCCGACAACTTCTTCGTCACGCTTTCGAGTTCGCGCGCACGCGTGTCGCTCGGATCCTGCGTCAGTAGTTCCTCGGCGCGTTTCGCGAGCTCCATTCCGCCCTCATTGCTGCGGAGCTTTTCGCTCCACACGGCGCCGAGGGAGGCGAGGCGGTGGCGGCGGGAGGCGCGGTTCCAGCTTCTGGCGAGATCGCGTCCCTGAATCACGCGGCGGATCGTCTGCGTGCGTCCGTCGGTTACGGAGACATAACGCAGCGTGATCGTCGCCACGCGCTGCGAAGCCTTGAGATTCGGCTTCATCTGCAGCTCGTACAAGCCGGTCACCGACATGTTGTGCAGCAGCACCGACTCGGCGGCGACGGGCGACTCACCGATGCGGCGAACGCTCGCGACCGCGGCGGAGTTGACGTCGATCTCGATGTGCGCGTTACGTGCGACCGGCGGCACGGACGAGCGTGGAGCCAGACGGACGACGGAAGTGTCGACGCTGAACCGGAGGATCGCGCGATCGCCGTCGGCCGCGACAGGAGCGGGCGACGCTTCGACTTCGAGCGCGACGTCGCGTCGCGGCGCGCGCTGCGGCGCACCGGCGAAATAGTTGACGAGCGCGTCGACATTGATCGCCGCCGCATTTGGACGCTCGCCGTTCTCGATCGCGGTCTGCACGGCATGAAAGGCCGCGGGATCGACCGAGATCCCGAAGACGCTGGTCGGACGTTCGAGCGGGAGGGTGTCGCCGTACGCGCGTGCGACGAGATCGCTCGACGCGCGGCGTTCGGGCAGCTGCACTTCTTCCATTGCGACCGACGCGTTCTGTGCGCCAAAGTCAGGCGGCGGCGCCGATTCGGCGATGGTGATCGGCTCG
Source organism: Acidobacteriota bacterium (assembly GCA_030857085.1). GTDB lineage: Bacteria > Acidobacteriota > Thermoanaerobaculia > Gp7-AA8 > Gp7-AA8 > QHVT01. Next base: position 975 of record JALYOB010000671.1, read on the forward strand.
GGCGGCGGCGCGACGGCCGGTGCGGGAGCGGGCGGCGGTGCGGATGCCGTGTTCTGCGCGACTGCGGGCGCGGCAGGTGCGGCCTGATCGGTGACGGCGATGTGTCCGACCGGCTCCGGAGCTGTGGCCGCACGCATCTGCGGCTCTGCCGCTCGCGGGACTTCCTGCGTGATGTCGAGATGGAACTCGGTATTCGCGGCGGTCGTGGCGCTCGCGCCGGCTGCCGCGGTTGCGGTTGTTCCCGATCCATACGTGAGCACGGCCGGCTCGAGACGTTCGCGGGCGACGCTGTGAACCGCCTTGTTGTTCGGCTCGAGCACCTTGCGCGTGACGAGCGCCGTCGTCAGCAGAAGCATCAGCGACGCCGCGATGCGAATGGCCGAAGACCATGAGAAGCGCTCGCGCGGCGCGTCGTGCGCCTCGAGGTACTTCGGGATGTCGGCCTTGATGCGCTGCGCGAGATTCGACGGCGGGCGCGGCACCGCTCCCATCGACAGTTTTCTCTGCAGCTCCGCTCTCCGTTTGGAGTTCATCGTACTTCCTCATCCAGCAGCGTTTCCAAAAGGGAAAACGCCTTGTGCAGCCGCTTGCGAATCGCGACCGCCGTGATGTTTTCGATCGCGGCAATCTCTTTCACTTCCAGTCCACCCCAGAAATGTGCGGTGACCGTGAAGCGAAGATCCTCGGGCAGCTGCATCACTACTTTCCGGAGGCGCGAGGCCTCCTGCTGATCCGCGAGCATTTCTTCCGCTCCCGGACGTTCATCACGAACATCGATTGCATCCGGCTCGTCGAGCGAACTCATTCGCCGCGGCCGCCGCACATGATTCAGAAACGTCGTGTAGGCGATACGGTAAAGCCAGGTGAAGAGTTGCGAGCGGCCGTCGAAACGGGCCAGCGCGCTCCACGCTTTCTGATAGGTCTCCTGCGTGAGGTCGGCGGCGAGATCCTGATCGCCGCAGAGCCGGTAAATCGATGCAAAGACGGCCGAGTAGGTTCGCTCGACCATTTCCTCCGCGGCCGCGGTGTCGCCTCGCCGGATCGCGTCGAGGAGTCTCCGTTCGTCCGCCCACACGTCCGGCGCCGTCAACTCACGCTCCGCCTGACGCGCCGGAAACTGGGCGACTTCGGCCACAACTCTTTGACACCGCTGTTCGCGAAATGAAAACCACGCGCGCGTATGCTAGCTGCATGAAGCGCTTTGCTCTCGCGTTCGCCGCGGTTCTGCTCGCCAGCTCGTGCCGGGAGGAGCCTTACGTGACCAGTTATGCCGCACCGGCTCCGGCCGAGCATCAGAAGGAAGTGCGCGAGTGGCAGGCAAAGCGGCTCCAGCGGCTGCAGGCGCCGGACAGCTGGCTGACGCTGGTGGGGCTGTTCTGGCTGAACGAAGGTCCGAACGATGTGACGCTCCACAACGCGCAGAAAGTGCATCTGGTGCGCAGCGGGACGAACGCGACGCTCGAGCCGTATGCGCCCATGACGGTGGATGGGAAGCCGCTCTCCGGACCGACGCCGCTGCGGAATGACGCAGAGAAGGATGGACCGACCATCGTGCAGATGGGCTCCGTCCGTTTTCAGGTCATCAAACGCGGCGAGCGCCTCGGCCTCCGGGTCAAGGACGCGCAGTCGCCCACCCGCACGCATTTCCTCGGCCTCACCTATTTTCCGATCAGCGAGAAGTGGCGCGTCGTGGCGCGTTTCGAGCCGTACACGCCCACGAAGAAGATCCCGATCACTGACGTGACCGGGATGACTTCGAACATGGAATCGCCGGGCGCTCTCGTCTTTGAGATCGACGGGAAGGAGTACCGCATCGATCCCGTCCTCGAAGAAGGGGAGGAAGACC
>JALYOB010000672.1 GCA_030857085.1 Acidobacteriota bacterium
GTCCGGGGCCGCTGGCCCCGGCCGCCGGAGGCCTCTCGTCGTGCTCTTGCCCGCGTCGCGTCGCGCGGCTCTTCGCGACTTCCTTGCCGCGCAATTGACCGCACGCGGCCGCGATGTCGCGTCCCTTGGAACGGCGCACCGTCACGCGCACACCGTTGCGCACGAGCGTCTCGACGAAGCGATCGATGTCGCGATCGCTCGGACGCTTCATCCACTTCGGCAGATTCGGATCTTCGTTGAACGGAATCGCGTTCACCTTCGCGCTGCGAATGCCGCGAACCAGTTTCGCGAGCGCCACCGCATCGCGCGTCGAGTCGTTGTAGCCCGCGAGCAGCACGTACTCGATCGTGAGATCGCGTCCCTTCTCGACCGGAAAACGGCGCAGCGCTTCCATCAGCTCTTCGAGCGGGTACTTTGACGTGATGGGCATGATCTCTTCGCGACGCTGCCGATCGGGCGCGTTGACGGAGATCGCGAGATTGGGTCGCCTTTCGAGCTTCGCCAATGCCTCGATGCCCGGAATGATGCCGGAGGTGGAGACCGTGACACGGCGCGGCGCGAGATTGCGGTAGAGGATGTCGAGCGTCGTCACGAGATGATCGAAGTTGAGCAGCGGCTCGCCCATCCCCATGAACACGACGTTCATCATCTCGGACGGAATCTGCTTCTCGCGCTGGATCGTGAAGAACTGCCCGAGCATCTCCGACGGAGGAAGATTGCGTCCGGGACCGAAAAAGCCGGTGACGCAGAACGTGCAGCCGACCGCGCATCCCGCCTGCGACGAAAGGCAGATGCTCGTGCGGTCTCCCATCGGCATGTAGACCGATTCGATGCGCTGCCCGTCGGCCAGTCGGAAGAGGTATTTCTGGCTGCCGTCCGACGCGGGTACGGTGCGCGTCAGCACTTCGGGCTGGGCGATGGTGAATCGCTCGCCGAGTGTCGCGCGAACGTCTTTCGGGATGTTCGACATGGCGTCGAACGAATCGACGCCGCGCACATGCAGCCAATCTTCGACTTGTTTGACGCGGAACGATGGAGACACAACCTCGCCGAGCGCCGCCTCGAGCTGCTGCGGCGCGAGATCGTAGAGGTTCACTCGTTCATCGCTGGTCGTCACTCATTCACTCTTCGCTCGTCTGCGCGAGCGGCTCGACGCGTCGGGCGGTTTTGACCTTGCGCGTCGGATCGATGCCGATCGAGCGGAGCATGGCCAGGTCATTGACGTTGATGCGGAACTGCACTTCTTTCGGCGGCGCGGCCGGAACGGCCGGCTCGGTCGCGTCTTCTTCTTCGTCTGCGCCTTGTTTGTTGAGGCCGATGGTCGCGTCGAGGACGACGTACAGGTCGTACCCCTCATCGCGGATCTTCTGAATGTTGCGATTCACATCCTCGGAGCCGGAGATCGACTCGTTGATCGCGGTGCCGAGGTCCTGCAGGAGCTGCTTGATTTTTTCGTCCACGCGCTCTCCGTTACAGGCACGTAAACTCTTTTGAATCAGCAGCTTACATTTACGTGCGCAAAGCAGATTATCCAAACGGCCCGAGCTTCGGTCAATATTCCGAATCGTACGTCGCGGCTGGGAACGCTGCAAGCCGGCGGCCATTGGCCGCGGACGCGGGATTGAGGATGAAGGATTGAGGATTGAGGAGGGGCGAATGCAGGAATTGAAAATTGAAAATTGAAAATTGAAAAATCGAGCAGACGCGATGAGCGCGCCTCGTGATCCGATCTTTCAATTTTCAATTTTCAATTTTCAATTCGTCTCACCAGAGCCTTCGCCTCGAAGCCACAATCCACAATCCACAATCCACAATCCTCAATCCTCACTCCCCCTCTCTCCCCAATGCTCCGCCCAGTACGCCAGATACTTCCACCGTCCCCACTTCGCGTAGCGCCGCACCATGGTTGCGTCGCTCACTTTTCTTCCGGCGTGGTAGGTGTTGCGCACGTAGCTGCGGAATTCGGTATCGACGGCGATGTGGTCGTGACGGCCGTCCATCGCGAGTAAATGTGCGGCGCCGTAGGGGCCGATGCCGGGGAGTTTGAGGTAGCTGCGGAAGAGAGGTTCGGTGGGCTGCGTGCGATCGATGGCGTCCAGGTCGACCGAGGCGAGCGCGTGGATGGTCTTGGCGCGGTAGCCGAGGCGGCAGTCGCGCTGGAGTTCGTCGGGAGTGAATTGCAGGACGTCGGCCTGCGCCGGGAACGCTCCCTCGCGGCCGCATTTCGCGACGAGCAGTTCCACCATGCGGACGGTCTGGCTCCACATGGTGTTGGTCGTGGCGATGATCTTCACCGCGTCTTCCCAGATCGTCGTGCCGCAGAGCAAACGGCCGAAGCCTGTGCGCGCGACCCATTCATGCGCGGGTGATTTGCGCGTCAGCGCGTGAAACTCCGCGAGATCGAGATGCAACTGGAACATGCGCGCAATGCGATCACGCAGTTCGTCAGACATCGGCGCGCCGCGCACCTGCAAAGCTCCACCTTCCGCGCGGATCTCGAGGTCGAAGATGGAGTCGCCGATCGCTTCTTTGCGGCGCAGCACGCGCTCTTCGCGCGACCAGCGAAACGGCGCGAGCCGGTACCAGCCGTGCGATTCCACGGTGGGCACGAACGCGAAGTTTTCAGGGAGAGGGATATTGGAGGCGACGGCCGGAATCGAACCGGCGAATAAAGGTTTTGCAGACCTCTGCCTTACCACTTGGCTACGTCGCCCTCGGAGGGACAGCGAGTGTAGTGAACCCGCAGAGGAGCGTCAATATTCGGTGGACGTGGACGCTGCGACCGGTCGTTCCCCTCACCCGGCCCCGCGC